>JALRIL010000177.1 GCA_023255445.1 Limnohabitans sp.
ATCTAGACCTTACTAACGATTTTGGTTTTACTACTGCTACTGAAGAAGAAGTAACAGATCCTATCATTACGGATGTTAAAGCAGCTACCGTTGAAGAGTTAAGAGCTAAGTTGTTAGAGGTTGAAAAGATGGTTATGCCACTATTGGTGACGACATCGCCTGGATCAAGCCGCACGCCGACGGCAAGATGTACGCCATCAACCCCGAAGCCGGCTACTTCGGCGTGGCCCCCGGCACCAACATGAAGACCAACCCCAACTGCATGCTGAGCCTGCACAAGGACGTGATCTTCACCAACGTGGCCCTCACGGACGATGGCGATGTCTGGTGGGAAGGCATGGAAAAAGACACGGGCAAACTGCCTGACCACCTGATCGACTGGCAGGGCAAGGACTGGACACCCCAGATCGCCAAGGAAACTGGCGCCAAGGCCGCCCACCCCAACGCCCGTTTCACCGTGGCAGCGACCAATAACCCTGCGCTGGATCATCAATGGGACGATGCCAACGGCGTAGCCATTGATGCGATGCTTTTTGGTGGTCGCCGCTCGACCACAGTTCCGCTGGTGACCGAAGCACGCAGCTGGACCGAGGGCGTCTACATGGCCGCCACCATGGGCTCGGAGACCACCGCTGCCGCCTTTGGTGCGCAGGGCGTGGTGCGCCGTGACCCCTTCGCCATGCTGCCGTTTTGCGGCTACAACATGAGCGACTACTTCCAGCACTGGCTGGACATGGGCGCCAAGCAGCAGGCCGCCGGTTACAAGCTGCCCGCCATGTATTGCGTCAACTGGTTCCGCAAGGACGAGTCGGGTTCGTTTGTGTGGCCCGGCTACGGCGACAACATGCGCGTGCTCAAGTGGATCATCGACCGCCTGGAGGGCAAGGCCCAAGGCCAGGACACCTTGTTTGGCGTGGCTCCGACTTACAACGAGATCAATTGGGAAGGCCTGGCATTCAGCACCGAGCAGTTTGACAAGGTCACCAGCATTGACAAGGCAGCCTGGGCTGAGGAATTCAAGCTGCACGATGAGCATTTCGCCAAGCTGAGCTACCACATGCCCCAGGCGCTGCTGGAAACCCGCGACAGGCTCGAAGCGCGTCTGGCCGCCGCCTGATCCATATCGGGTTCCGCGCCTACCCGGCCTCTGAACCTGCCGCCGCCCTGGTCACAAACCGGGGCGGCTTTTTTATGCCTTGCGGCTGGGGCACGAACCCCCATCGCAATGTCCACAGTTGCTGCCGGCGCTTGCTTTACGGCGTACGTGACGACGCCACAAAAAGTAGACCGCCCACAGGCCTGCCGCCAGAACCAGCGCAAGATCGAGCCCGTGACTCATGAAAGTGCTCCTACAAGGTGATACGTGGCCCACGCTGCCACATAGGCCATGCCAAACAAATACGTCACCATGATGATCGGCAGTTTGATCTGGCCAACTTCTTTGCGCACCACAGCCAGCGTCGCCAGACATTGCGGCGCATACACATACCAGATCAGCAGGGACATACCTGTAGCTACTGACCAGCTTTGTGCAATCAAAGGCGTCAGGGCCGTGCCAACATCATCCCCGGTTTGGGAGAGGGCGTACACCGTGCCGAGTGCGCCCACGGCCACCTCGCGCGCCGCCAGGCCAGGGATCAGGGCAATCGCAATTTGCCAGTTGAATCCGATCGGCTCGAACACCACAGCCAGCGCCTTGCCGATGCGCCCTGCCATGCTGTATTCAATCGTTGACCCCACATAGCCCTCGGGTGCCTGTGGAAACGTAGCCAAAAACCAGAGCACCACATTAAGCGCCAGGATGATGCCCCCCACATTGCGCAAAAAAATCCAGGCCCGTTGCCATAAACCCAGACCAATATCCTTCAGGCGCGGCCAGTGGTAATCGGGCAGCTCCATCATCAACTGCGCCTGCGTGCCCTTGGTTCGCCACAGCTTGACCACGGCCGCCACAACAACCGCCGACACGATGCCCAGCATGTACAAGCCGAACAAAACCAGGCCTTGCAGGTTCATGCCCCAGAGGTCACGTTCGGGGATGAACGCGCCGATCAGCAAGGCATAGACCGGTAGCCGTGCCGAGCACGTCATCAAGGGCGCAATGGCAATGGTCAGCCAGCGGTCACGCCGGTCTGCAATGGTGCGTGTCGCCATCACGCCCGGGATCGCACAGGCAAAGCTTGAAAGCAAGGGAATGAAGGCCCGCCCCGACAGCCCCACGCTGCCCATCAATCGGTCAAGCAACAGGGCCGCGCGCGGCAGGTAGCCTGACTCTTCCAGCACCAGAATGAACAGAAACAGGATCAGGATCTGCGGCAAAAACACCAGCACACTGCCCACGCCCGCAATCACGCCATCGACCAGCAGGCTTCGGAACAGACCTCCCGGCAAGGTATGGCTGATCAGCTGCCCTGCGGCCTCTGTCAGTCCCTCGATCTGCGCCATTGGCCACTTGGCCCATGCAAACACCGCCTGAAAAATCAGGAAAAGTACGGTCATGAGCACCACACTGCCCAACACCGGATTGAGCAACCAGCCATCGAGTTGTTCGCTCAAGCGATGGCGTTGCGGCTGCATGTCGAGTCCAGCCTGCGCCATCCAGCGTTGTGCTTGCGCATCATCGTGTTGGTGGACATCCATCGCATCATCTTCGGACCCTGGTGCCGCCATGGCACCGCCTTGCTGCCATAGGCGCTCATCATCGAGAAGCGCCTGCAGCGCTTGCGTACCATCGACGCGAATGCCGGTCGCCTCCACCACGGGCACACCCATCACCTCCTGCAACTTCCGAGCCGAGGGGGGATGGGCCCAGTCACGCACCCGGTCCATCATGTTCAGCACCACGATGCAGGGCACTTGCCATCGGCGCAAAGCGGCCACCAGACGCAGCCCCCGACGTAACCGGGTCGCATCGATCACCACAGCCACCAGCCCTGGGCGGGGTTCCTGCAGACTTTGCCCCAGCACAACCTGGCAGGCCACGGCCTCGTCTTCACTGGCGGCTTGCAGGCTGTAGGTGCCAGGTAGATCCACCACGGTGATGCCATGGCCCAGCGCCGTTTGCATGCGCCCGCGTTTGAGCTCGACCGTCACGCCCGCGTAATTAGCCACCTTCTGTTTGCTGCCCGTCAGGCGGTTGAACAGCGCCGACTTCCCGCAGTTAGGGTTGCCCAACAAGGCCAGTCGTTTTTGGGTCAGTCTACTGATGTCGACGGTTGAGTTCATGCTGAGCGCTCCACCTGGACTTGCCTGGCTTCATCGGCACGTAAGGCAAACACCGCATTGCCAATCTGAATCACCAAGGGACCGCCCCTGAAATGACTGCGTCTGACCACACGTACCTGTTCATGCGGCAAGAAACCCAAAGCCATCAAACGGGACGAGAGCGGGCTGTTCGCAGCAACCCGGCACCAAGTGTTGGGAGCCAAGCCCGCCAATGTGGACATATCGGTGGATGACACAATGAAAATGCACTTTATTGAGAATGATTCTCATTATATGCTTTTTCCACCATTTCCACTATGGACAGGCAGCCATGAAAAAAGGCCTCCGAAGAGGCCTTGAACAGCGGTCAGATGCGACCGATCAGATGTAGTACAGACGGGCGCGCACAATGCGGGCGGCGCGGCGGTCGCTGAGTTGCTCCAGGTTCTTGGCCGCAGCCGGGGCAGCCTCGGCGGCCTGGCGGGTCATGGCCACCTGCAGTTCAGCCATCAGGCGGGGGTCGGCTTTGGCCATGGCCCACAGACGGGCGTCCGCACGGCGGCTGGCCGACTGGGCAGCCCAGGTGTCGAGCTTAGCCATCAGTGCTTGGGCCACAAAGCGGGTGACACCTCGCAGGGCCAACAGGGCAACCACACCCACCAGCCACAGAGCCAGCCAGGCTGCCAACACATGGCTTTCGGCCCAATCGTTCATCAACGTGTCGGCCAGCACCAGCAAGCCAGCGACACTGGCGGTCAGCAAGGCCACGGCCAGCTTGCGCGGGTTGGAGGCCACGCTCACGGGGCTCAGGGGTTTGTTCAGGACGGTGGAGTTCATTTTCTTTCCCTTGTAGCGCCTAAAGGCGCAGACATGTTTAACTGCAATGCAGCGATATTAGGGTTTTCTCTGATGTGATTCAACTTTATATTGATGATGTTTATCATTCACGACTGTGATGATTAAACCCAGCCCCACCAATTTCCGCACCCTAGACTTGAACCTGTTGCGGGTTTTTGACGAAGTCATGGCCGAACGCAGCCTGACACGTGCAGCCCACAACCTGTCTCTGACACAGCCTGCCGTCAGCAACGCCATGCGGCGCTTGCGCGATGCCTTGGGCGACGAGCTGGTGCATCGTCAGGGGCACGGTATCGAGCCCACACCTCGCGCCCTGCAGCTGTGGCCAGGCGTTCGTGAGGCCTTGCGGCAATTGCAGACCACGATCGTTCCTCAGCCGTTCAGCCCAGGAAGCGCCACATCGACCTTTGTATTGGCCATGGCGGACGCTACCGCGGCGGAACTGATGGGGGGCATGGCCAAACTGCTGCAAGAACATGCGCCGGGGGTGTCACTTCGGGTGGTTCCATTGACCACGCGTGACCCTCGACGCATGCTCGACGAAGGCGCTGCGGATGTGGCGCTGGGCTACTTCCCAGCTGTACTGACCGATCTGACCGCGCGTGAGCAAGCCGGTGAAGTCGTGTCTTTTGCACACCAACGGATGTATGCAGGCCAGTACGTGTGCGTGATGCGCAAAGGTCACCCGTTGGCCAAGGCCCCCATGACACTGGACACCTACTGCCAGGCCCAGCACTTGCTGGTGAGCTTCTCGGGACGCCCTTACGGCTTTGTAGACGAAGCACTGGCCTCACACGGGCGACAACGTCATATCGTCATGACCGTGAACCAGTTTTTCACCGCCGGCCGCGTCGTCATCAACTCGGACCTGCTGACCGTCTTGCCGCGCCACTTCGTGCCCACCACCGGCATGGCCGATGAGCTGCTGTTGAAAGACTTGCCGCTGGATGTTCCACCCGTGCACGTGGAGGCCGTGTGGCATGTCCGACATCAACACGACCAGGGCCACCGCTGGCTACGCGAGCAGTTTTTGAACCTGTCGAAACACGTGTTTGGCGAGCAGCGGATGCCAATGGCCTGATTGGTTTCTGACCTGGTGTCAAACGCCATCACACATTCCAGTTAAAGTAATGCGCATTTGAAGCACACTGAGGAGCATCCATGAAGATCCTGTTGGCCGTTGACGGCAGCGCTTACACGAAACACATGCTGGCCTACCTGGCAACCCATGAGTTTCTGTCAGGCCCTCATAACCAGTTCACGCTGCTGACCGTCCAGGCACCGCTTCCTTTGCGCGCACGTGCAGCCTTGGGCAAGGATGTCGTCGACGATTTCATGCGCGATGAAGCCGAAAAGGTGCTGGCGCCCATCAGCAAGTTTTTGCTGCGCCATGGCATCAGTGCCAAAAGCGTTGCCAAGCCTGGCGTTGCCGGGGAGGTGATCGCCAAGACCGCGGCCAGCGGCAAATTCGACATGGTCGTCATGGGCTCACATGGCCACTCGGCCATTGGCAACCTGGTCATGGGCTCGGTCGCCACGCAGGTGCTTGCGCACTGCAAGGTCCCCGTGCTGCTGGTGCGCTGATCGTCCACACCCTCATCCACGCCCATGAACACGGCGACCCGGCCAGCGCAGGCCAGCGCACCCTCGCGGCTGGAACATCTGGACAGCACAGCCATCACACTGCTGGTGGCCTGTTGCATGTTCTGGGGACTGCAACAGGTGCTCGCCAAAGCCACCTTGCCCGAAGTGGCACCCCTGGTACAGGCGTCCATTCGCGTGATTGGCGCCAGTGTGCTGCTGGTCTTATGGTGTCGCATCAAGGGCATTGCCCTGTTTGAGCAAGACGGCTCCTGGTGGCCAGGCTTGCTGGCCGGGCTGTTGTTTGCAGCCGAGTTTGCCTGCATCTTCATCGGCTTGCAGTTCACCACGGCCTCTCGGCTGACCATCTTTTTGTACACCTCCCCGTTTTGGGTCGCGGCTTGCGTGCCCTTGTTTGTGCACACCGAACGATTGCGGCTGCAGCAATGGCTGGGGCTGGCCTGCGCCTTTGCCGCCGTGGTGTTTGTACTCGGACAGGGTCAGTCTGGCCACACCTTGGCATGGGGTGACGCATTGGCACTGGCGGCAGGCGCGTTCTGGGGCTTGACCACCGTAGCCATTCGGGCGACAGGTCTGACGCGCATTGCCCCTGAAAAATTGCTGTTTTATCAACTGGGCTGTAGTGCGCTTGTGTTGCCTGCGCTGTCGCTGGTTCGTGGTGAATCGTGGTCACTGAACGTCAGTGTCTTTGCCTGGAGCTCACTGCTGGCCCAAACCGTGGTGGGTGCTTTTGCCAGTTACCTGGCCTGGATGTGGATGCTGGGGCGCTACCCGGCCACGCGCATCAGCTCATTTGTGTTTCTCACGCCCCTGTTCGGCTTGATCTTTGGCAACCTTTGGCTGGGCGAGTCTGTCACTGTGCAATTGTTGGCGGGCCTGGCGCTGGTGGCTGCGGGCATCATGCTGGTCAACCGAAAACGAGCTTAAGCCCTGTTCGCAGCCTGCCAGGCCGTCCTCCCCGATAATCTCGGGTTTGCGAATACACAGCGGAGAACTCCCCCCATGAGCACCTTTGTCACCACCGGCGCAAGCGCCATCGGTCTGGCCACCCTGGCTGCGGACGGCACCGTGCTGGACACCTGGTACCCCAACCCCGAATTGGCAGAAGGCCTTGCAGCCAGCGGCAGTACCCGTCTGACCGCTCTCGAAGCTCAAGCCATCTTGGGTGAAGAAGCTGCACAAGCCATGCAAGGCTGCGCCGTGCGCAACACCACCGTGGTGGCCGTGCGCACCGAAATCAAGAGCCTGGCCGATGCCCCGGCGGACGCACACGACGCCTACCTGCGCCTGCACCTGCTCAGTCACCGCCTGGTGCAGCCACATGGCGCCAACGTTGCAGGCATCTTCGGCCTGCTGGCCAATGTGGCCTGGACCAACTTCGGGCCATGCGCCGTGGCTGACGTACCCGCTGCACGCCTGCGTGCCCGCGCGGCAGGCCGCCAGCTTGAAGTCAAGGGCGTGGACAAGTTCCCGCAGATGACCGACTACGTGATCCCGAGCGGCGTACGCATTGCCAACGCCGACCGTGTGCGCCTTGGCGCGCACCTGGCCAGCGGCACCACCGTCATGCACGAAGGCTTTTGCAACTTCAACGCCGGCACCCTGGGCGCCAGCATGGTCGAAGGCCGTATCAGCGCGGGTGTGGTGGTCGATGACGCCAGCGACATCGGTGGTGGCGCATCCATCATGGGCACGCTGTCCGGTGGCGGCAAGGAAGTCATCAAGGTCGGCAAGCGCTGCCTGCTGGGCGCCAACGCCGGCATCGGCATCTCGCTGGGCGACGACTGCGTGGTCGAAGCCGGCTGCTACATCACCGGCGGCAGCCGCGTGCAGCTGCCTGACGGCAGCGTGATCAAGGCCAAGGAGCTGTCCGGCAAAAACGGCATCCTGTTCCGCCGCGATTCACAGTCCGGCGCCTTGCATGCCATTCCCCGCAGCAAGAGCTGGGGCGAGTTGAACGCCGAATTGCACAAGAACTGACACGCCAGAGGTCTGGCCCCTGAAGGCGCGTTCGCTTCGGCAACGCGCCTTTTTGTTTTATTGCGCGCCGTTGGCTGCGGGTTTCTGCGCCTTCTGAATGGCGGCATCGGCGTGTTGTTGTGGGTCGGCGATGATGTGCTCATCTTCCAGCTTGAGCAGCAAACCCAGCAAACAGGCGCCATGTTCAACAGCGATGGAACCGTAACGAATGTCGCCTTCTACGCGGCATTGCGTTTGCAACTCAACGCGCTCGCTGGCGTGGATGTCACCTTGCACCGTGCCCGCCACTACGACACGGTGAGCGTGAATGCCGCCCTTGATACGCCCCTGAGGGCCCACCACCACGCTCACTTGCTGCTTGCCCGCCGCACGCACGTCACCCTCGACGGTGCCATCGATGCGCAGGCTTTGTTCGGGCATGAGCGTGCCCTGGATCTTGCAGCCTACACCGATCAAGGTGTCGAATTTCTCGGCGCTCAGCACCAGTGGTGCATTTCTGTTTTTCTTGCTCGTGAACATGTGTCCTCCCTGTGCTGTGACGTGAGTCAGCGTTTCCAGGCCATGAGTGGTTTTTCGGGGTTGATGGCCTGAGCACGAAAACGGATTTCATAGTGCAGGTGCGCCCCCGTCGAGCGCCCGGTGTTACCCAGCTCGCCCACAGGTTCGCCTCGTTGCACATGGTCGCCCACCCGCACCAGCACTTTACGCATGTGGGCGTAGCGCGAGGTGTAGTCATTTCCATGGTCAATTTCTACCAGCTGGCCATATGCACCCGCGTAAGCAGCACGCACCACACGCCCGGGGGCCGTGGCACGCACAGGAGTACCTACATCGGCCGTGAAGTCCAGCCCCTCATGCAAGGCGCCAATACCCGTGAAGGGGTCTTGCCGTGCACCAAAGTCGCTGCTGATCTCAAAACCCTCCTGCAGAGGCCAGGACACAGGCAGGGCTTGCAATGCAGCTTGTTCCTTTTGCCATTGGCGTTGGATGCGCCGAGCCCAGGCGCTATGGCTGCTGAGCTCCTGTTCGGTGTGCGACCAAGGGTCAAGCTGCCGGTCAACGCCCGTTAACAGTTTGAACGGCCCACCCTGAAACCTCAAACTGCCTTTACCCGCGGGGGCCTCTTCTTGCGCAACACGTGCGCCAAGCATGCGCAGCATGTCATTTTTCTGCTGTTCCAGCATTTGCACCTGGGCCACCATCTGGGCCAGTTTGCTGTTGATGTCGTGCAGTTGTTCCTGTTGCTGGGCGTGCAGCTCAACTTGTGCCTGCCCCCCCTGCCAACGCCACAACACGTTGCCCAACGTCCCGGTCATTGGCAGCATGACGGCCACCAACAAAGCCCCCACGACGTGTGCACGCCGCAAAGTCCACGACCTCATCTGGCCTGAGGGGCCGGATATCCATATCAATTGCATTAATGGCTCCCTGAGCCAGAGGTCTCACGCCTCTGTAGCTGACGGCAAAAACGAAAACATCGGCAACCTTGGCCGACGAATGTGTTACATCTTACTCAATTTAGGCAGACCAGTTGCACAACTGGCCTCATATCACGCATTTCGCTGCAAGCGCTCGCTTTTCCAGTAGACGTCATCTCCGCCGTTCATGCGGTTGAGCACACGAGCGAGTACAAACATCAGGTCGGACAATCGGTTGAGGTATTGACGCGGCGTGTCGTGAATGGACTCCTCGTTGCCCAGAGCGACCACTTGCCGCTCGGCACGGCGCGCCACCGTACGGCATACATGGGCTTGAGCAGCAGCACGGTTGCCTGCGGGCAAGATGAACTCCTGCAACTTGGGCAAAGCGTCGTTGTAGTGTTCCAGCGCCTCATCCAGGGCCATCACCGCTTCGGCCTTGAGCAACTCGAAACCGGGAATGGACAACTCACCGCCAAGATTGAACAGCTGGTGCTGGATCTCCACGAGCAAGTGGCGTACGTCTTGTGGCATGTCTTCGCACAGCAACACGCCGATGTGCGAGTTGAGCTCATCCACGTCACCCATGGCGTGCACGCGCAGGCTGTTTTTGGACACCCGCTGGTTGTTGCCCAGTCCGGTGGTGCCGCTGTCGCCGGTGCGAGTGGCAATGGTGGAGAGTCGGTTACCCATGATGTGCCTTGCTTGACTGTACAGATACCGATTTTGCGCCAAAATCCTTTCACTGGAGATTCAGATGAACGCACCCACACCCGCACACCACCTCACGATTGCCCCCCGCGCTACGCCACCCGAGCTGGTGGCCGCCTTGCAGCAACGGTTTGGTGCGCAGTGTTCGTTGGCGCAGGCGGTGCGTGACCAGCACGGGCGCGACGAGTCGGTGTTCGTGTCCGTCCCCCCACCTGCGGCGGTGGTGTTTGCCGAATCCACCCAGGATGTGGCTGATGCGATCGCTCTGGCCAGTCAGTATGAAACGCCGGTGATTGCCTTTGGCGTGGGCTCCTCGCTGGAAGGCCACTTGCTCGCCGTTCAAGGCGGCATCAGCATTGATGTCTCGCGCATGAACAACGTGCTCTCGGTCAACCCTGAAGACCTCACTGTCACCGTGCAACCTGGCGTGACGCGCAAACAGCTGAACGAAGAGATCAAGTCCACGGGCCTGTTCTTCCCGATCGATCCCGGCGCGGACGCGAGCATTGGCGGGATGTGCGCCACACGCGCCAGTGGCACCAACGCGGTCCGTTACGGCACCATGCGCGAGAACGTGCTCGCCCTCGAAGTGGTGACCGCACAAGGCCAAACGATTCGGACGGGCACCCGCGCCAAAAAGTCCAGCGCGGGCTATGACTTGACGCGCCTGATGGTCGGCAGCGAAGGCACACTGGGCATCATCACCGAAGTCACGCTGCGCATTTACCCGCTGCCCGAGGCCATTTCGGCGGCGATTTGTTCATTTCCCAGCATTGCCGATGCTGTGCACACCGTGATCGAAACCATCCAGCTGGGCGTGCCGATTGCGCGTGTAGAGCTGATCGACGCCAACACGGTTCGCATGGTCAACCAGTACGCCAAGCTGGGTCTGCGCGAGCAACCCATGCTGCTCATGGAGTTCCATGGCTCACCAGCTGGCGTCAAGGAGCAGGCCGAAACCGTGCAGGAGCTGGCCAGCAGCCATGGCGGGCAATCGTTTGAATGGGCCACCACACCCGAAGAGCGCACCCGTTTATGGACCGCCCGTCACAACGCCTACTTTGCCGCCATCCAGAGCAAGCCCGGCTGCCGCGCCATTTCGACGGACACCTGTGTGCCCATCAGTCGACTGGCCGATTGTCTGCTCGACTCCATCAGCGAAGCAGACGCCACAGGCATCCCATACTTTCTGGTCGGCCATGTGGGCGACGGCAACTTCCACTTTGGTTACCTGATCGACCCCGACAACGCGCAGGAGTTTGAAACCGCCGAAACGCTGAACCACAAGCTGGTGCAACGCGCACTGAGCCTGGGCGGCACGTGCACGGGCGAGCACGGCGTCGGCCTCCACAAAATGGGCTTTTTGCGTGACGAGGCGGGAGAAGGCGCCATCGACATGATGCGGACCATCAAGCGCGCACTTGATCCCAAGAACATCCTGAATCCTGGGAAGATTTTTGCCCTTTAACGTTCAGCCGCGAAGTTTTTCGATCAAGCCATTGAGTTCGTCCAGCGAGCCGAATGCGATGGTCAACTCGCCCATCTCTTCAATCTTGCCCAAGCGCTTGACGCGCTTCTTGACCTTGACTTCGACCTCGGCCATCAGCAAGTCTGAGAGCTCTTCTTCGACACGTCGCACGTCACGAGACTTTTCTTTCTTGGGCTTTTGCGTCACGAGTTGAAACTCGGCGCCCAGTTTCTTGGCAAGGCTTTCGGCCTCACGTACCGACATCTTGCGCGCACTGATCTGGTTGGCGGCCGTGATCTGGGTGGCCCGATCCAGCGTCAACAAGGCTCGCGCATGGCCCATGTCGAGGTCGCCAGCCATCAGCATGGTCTGTACCGGATCGGCCAGATTGAGCAGGCGCAACAGGTTGCTGGCGGCGCTGCGGGAACGACCCACCGCTTGCGCGGCAGCTTCGTGAGTGAGTCCAAACTCTTTCACCAACCTTTGCAGGCCTTGGGCCTCTTCCAATGGATTGAGGTCTTCGCGCTGAATGTTTTCAATCAGCGCCATGGCTGCTGCGGCCTCGTTAGGCACATCACGAACCAGCACCGGCACACGGTCCAGCCCCGCAAGACGGGAAGCCCGGAAGCGGCGCTCGCCCGCAATAATTTCATACTTGCCGGCGTTCTCGCCTTCGGTGAGCTTGCGCACCAGAATCGGTTGCATGATGCCCTGGGCCTTGATGGATTCGGCCAGCTCGTACAAAGCCCCTTCGTCCATGCGGGTGCGTGGCTGGTACATGCCAGGCACCATCTCGTCGAGCAACAAGGACTGCGGCGCATCGGGGTGTGCAGTGGCGCCCTCGGCATTCACTGGCACATCCTGAACGGTCGGGCCCAACAAGGCTTCGAGACCGCGTCCCAGACCTTTGGGTTTTTTGGTGACCATGTGTTTATTCCTTCATGAGTGTGTGCAGCAAGGCATGCCCTTCGGGCCAATCGCCCAGTCCTGATTCGGCGTTGATGTGTCCACACGCGCCCAGGTTGACCCAGCGCGCGCCCCAGTCCTGCGCCAAACCCCGTGCCCGCTCAAGCGTGCAATAGGGGTCGTTTTCACTGCCGACAAGGACAGCATTAAAAGGCAGACGTTGACGGACAATCGGTGTCCAGCTGTGCAGCACCGACAACAACTGCGGTTGCTCCACATCTCCCGGCGCCACCAGGAGTGCGCCACGAACTTTGTCGACATGACGAGACAGGCTGGCCCATGCGGCCACCTGAATGCACCCCAGGCTGTGCGCTGCCAGTACCACCGGTGTAGGGCTGTCACCCACGACCTCGTCCAATCGGGTCAGCCAGTCCCCGCGCAGTGGCCGCATCCAGTCGTTTTGCTCCACCACGGTGTAGCTGTGTGCACGCACCCAGCGCATCTGCCAGTGTTCAGGGCCACTGCCCTGCCAACCGGGAAGAATCAGAACCTGAGGCACCATGGTCACATCGCGGGGGCCCGGTGCACCAGTTCGCGGGCAAACTCCACAAACGCCACACTGCCTTTGGCCGATGGATCAAACACCACGCCGGGTAGCCCATAGCTGGGAGCTTCAGCCAAGCGAACATTGCGCGGAATGACTGCGTTGAACACTTTGTCGCCAAAATGGGCCTTGAGTTGCTCGCTCACTTGCTGCTGCAAGGTGATGCGGGGGTCGAACATGACGCGCAACAGACCAATGATTTTCAAATCGCGATTAAGGTTGGCATGTACTTGCTTGATGGTGTTGACCAGATCTGTCAGCCCCTCCAAGGCAAAGTACTCGCACTGCATCGGGACGATCACACCGTGCGCTGCACACAAACCATTGAGGGTCAGCATGGACAAGGATGGCGGGCAATCGATCAGCACGAAGTCATACTCTGCATCGACCACAGCCAGTGCGTTCTTCAGGCGTTGATCACGACGCTCGAGCTCAACCAGTTCGACTTCCGCCCCGGCGAGCTCCCGGTTGGCACCCAGAACGGTGTACCCGCATTTTTCTGTTCGGACACCTGCTTCTGAAATGGTGGCCGACTCCAGCAACACATCGTAGACACTGAGTTCCAGCTCACGCTTGTCGATGCCCGAGCCCATGGTGGCATTGCCTTGCGGATCCAGGTCCACCAGCAACACACGCTGACCAACTTTGGCCAGACCCGCTGCCAGATTCACAGTGGTGGTGGTTTTGCCAACACCACCCTTTTGGTTGGCAATGCAGAAAATTTTCGCCATGGTGCACCCAGAAACTCGATGCCTGAAGTGTACCTGTGCCAGCCAGCCTCACGGGGCCTGGGTCACGATTCAATTTGCGTGTGTTTCTGGCCGCATCCAAACCATGCAACGCTCTACCTCCAATCCAGGAACGTGCAAGGGTTCCACGTGAAACACCCGAACCCCCTCCGGTAAAGCATCGATTTCTTCCTGAGGATGCTTGCCCTTCATCGCCATCCAGACGCCCTGCTCGGCCAACGCTGCCCACGACCAATTCACGAAGTCAGACAGAGAGGCAAAGGCCCGGCAGCAGATCACATCAAACGGCGTGGTCAAGGTTTCGACCCGGGCATGGATGCCACGCAGGTTCGGCAACTTCAAGGCGGCGGCCACCTGCTGGATAAAGGCGGCTTTTTTGCCCACCGTGTCCACGCAGCTTACATCCAGCTCTGGACGGCAAATCGCCAGCACGATCCCCGGCAGGCCGCCACCCGAACCCACATCCAGCACTTTGGTGGGCTGACCGTGGGTGTGGCGCACCAGTGGCGCCACCGCCGTCAGGCTGTCGAGCAGGTGGTGCGTGAGCATCTCCTGCGGGTCGCGCACGGCCGTCAGGTTGTAAACCTTGTTCCATTTCTGGATCAGGGCCAGGTAGCCCAGCAACTGTTCCAGCTGGACATCGCTCAGGTTCAGGCCGAGTTCGGCCGCCCCCGACTTCAGGACGGTCAGTACGTCGCTCATGCCGGCTGGCTTTCCTCGGTCGGGGAACGGAAGCCCCTGAAACCGCCCTTTTTCAGGTGAATCAACAACAGGGAAATGGTGGCCGGCGTGATGCCCGAGATGCGCGACGCCTGCCCCAAGGTTTCAGGCCGGTGCTTGGCCAGTTTCTGACGCGCCTCGATCGACAGGGCCGTGACCTGCATGTAGTCCAGATCGGCTGGCAGTTTCAGGCCCTCGTAATAAGCAGCGCGCTCGACCTCTTCTTTCTGGCGGTCGATGTAGCCGGAATACTTGGCCGCAATCTCAACCTGCTCGATAACGGCATCATGCAAATCACCCAGCGTTTCAAGTGAAACATCAGGACTGGCGTAGCGGCCACTGCTCATGCTGGTCAGCCCGCCATAGTTCACCCCTGGCCGACGCAGCAGATCAAACAGGTTGTATTCGTGGTCAATGGCCTTACCCAACACCCGCTCGGACTCTTCGGCCGGCAGGTTACGCGGATTCACCCAGGTGGATTTCAGGCGTTCTGTTTCACGTGAAACCGCATCGCGTTTACGGCTGAACGCATCCCAGCGGGCGTCATCCACCAGCCCCATCTGGCGACCGATCTCGGTCAGGCGCATGTCAGCGTTGTCTTCGCGCAGCTGCAGGCGGAACTCGGCCCGGCTGGTGAACATGCGGTAGGGTTCGGTCACGCCCTTGGTGATCAGGTCGTCCACCAATACACCCAGGTAAGCCTGGTCACGGCTGGGCGTCCAGGCGGCTTCGCCCCGGCACTGCAACGCGGCGTTGATGCCGGCAAACAGGCCCTGGGCTGCAGCCTCTTCGTAGCCGGTGGTGCCGTTGATCTGACCCGCAAAGAACAGACCCTGGATTTGCTTGGTCTCGAAACTACTCTTGAGCGAACGCGGGTCGAAATAGTCGTACTCGATGGCATAGCCCGGGCGCAAGATGTGGCAATTTTCCAAGCCCTTCATCGACCGCACCAGGTCGTACTGGATATCAAACGGCAGGCTGGTCGAGATGCCGTTGGGGTAGTACTCGTTCGTGGTCAGGCCCTCGGGCTCCAGAAAAATCTGGTGGCTGTCCTTGTCGGCAAAGCGGTTGATCTTGTCTTCCACGCTCGGGCAGTAGCGCGGCCCCACCCCTTCGATCTTGCCGGTGAACATGGGGCTGCGGTCAAAGCCGGAGCGGATGATCTCGTGCGTGCGCTCGTTGGTGTGCGTGATCCAGCACGGCATCTGCTGCGGGTGCATGCTCGCCTTGCCCATGAAACTGAACACGGGCACCCCACCGGCCTCGTTCATGCCGCCGGGCATGCCGTCGCCCGGCTGCTCGGTGCACTTCGAAAAGTCGATGGTGCGGCCGTCCAGACGCGGCGGCGTGCCGGTCTTCAGGCGGCCTTGTGGCAACTTCAGTTCTTTCAGTCGCGCCGACAGGCTCACCGCTGGTGGATCGCCCGCACGCCCGGCCGCATAGTTTTGCAATCCCACATGGATCTTGCCGTCCAGAAAAGTACCTGCGGTAAGCACCACCGTGCGCGAACGAAAGCGAACACCCACTTGTGTTACGGCGCCCACCACACGGTCACCCTCGACCATGAGGTCATCCACCGCCTGCTGGAACAACCACAAATTAGGCTGGTTTTCGAGCATGCGACGGATGGCCGCTTTGTAAAGAATGCGGTCAGCCTGGGCGCGCGTTGCACGCACGGCAGGCCCCTTGGAGCTGTTCAGGATACGGAACTGAATGCCCCCCTCATCGGTGGCCAAGGCCATGGCCCCGCCCAGTGCATCGACCTCTTTGACCAGATGGCCCTTTCCGATACCGCCAATCGAAGGGTTGCAACTCATCTGGCCCAAGGTCTCGATGTTGTGCGACAGCAGCAAGGTCTTGCAGCCCATGCGTGCAGCAGCCAAGGCGGCTTCTGTACCGGCGTGGCCGCCACCAACCACGATGACATCGAATTGCTGAGGGTAAAGCATGCTGTGTGCGCCCAAACCGGGCCAGAAAAGAGAACACGAACCTGTGCAGGGCCATCCACAGCCGTGGGTGGCAAAGGGTGCTTATTTTAAGGGCAGCCCTTGAAAAACGTGTTTATGCACCGCGCGCATGACTTTGAAAAGGATTGGCCTTGGACAAGGCACAGCCACCCGCCTAAGCTGTGCAGACCTTTTCATCAAGGATATTGAACATGAACACCGTCCACAGCTTGCCTTCGTACCTGGATCCGAACCATCTGGGGCCTTGGGGGATTTACCTTCAGCAAGTCGATCGCGTGACTCCCTACCTTGGACACTTGGCCCGCTGGGTTGAAACCCTCAAGCGTCCCAAACGCGCCATGATTGTGGATGTACCCATTGAGCTGGACAACGGCACAGTGGCGCACTTTGAAGGCTACCGTGTCCAGCACAACCTCAGCCGTGGTCCCGGCAAAGGCGGTGTGCGCTTTCACCAGGACGTGACCTTGTCCGAGGTCATGGCCTTGTCAGCCTGGATGTCGGTCAAAAACGCCGCTGTCAACCTGCCTTACGGTGGCGCCAAAGGAGGCATCCGCGTCGACCCCAAGACCTTGTCCAAAGGCGAGCTCGAACGGCTGACGCGCCGTTACACCAGCGAAATCGGCGTGATCATCGGCCCGTCCAAAGACATTCCCGCGCCCGACATGAACACCAACGAGCAAGTCATGGCCTGGATGATGGACACCTACTCCATGAACGTGGGGGCCACCGCTACGGGCGTGGTCACGGGCAAACCGATCGCCCTTGGCGGTTCTTTGGGTCGGCGCGAGGCCACCGGACGGGGTGTATTTACCGTGGCACAGGAGGCGGCGCAACGCATCCAGCTCGAACTCAAAGGCAGCCGAGTGGCCGTACAAGGGCTGGGCAATGTGGGTGGCGTGGCCGCACAATTGTTTGCGCAGGCCGGCTGTCGGGTGGTGGCCGTGCAGGACCATGCGGGCACGGTGTTCAACGAAGCTGGTCTGAACATCGACGCCTTGCTGGCCCATGTGTCGACGCATGGCAGTGTGAAAGGCTTTGCCCCTGCCCAAACGCTTGGCAACGATCAGTTCTGGTCTGTTCCGTGTGACATTCTGGTGCCTGCAGCGCTGGAGCAGCAGATCACGGTTGATAACGCTGGCCAGATCCAGGCTCGCCTGGTCATTGAAGGCGCCAACGGTCCCACCACGCCGCAAGCAGACGACATATTGGCCGAGCGCGGCATTTTGGTGGTGCCTGATGTGATTGCCAACGCAGGCGGCGTCACCGTCAGCTACTTTGAGTGGGTGCAGGATTTTTCCAGCTTCTTCTGGAGCGAGGACGAAATCAATGCCCGCTTGGTGCGCCTGATGCGCGAAGCCTTCGCAGCCGTGTGGCAAACCGCAGAGCAGCATAAGGTGAGTTTGCGCACAGCCACCTTCATCATCGCTTGCACCCGAATACTACAAGCGAGAGAGTTACGAGGACTTTATCCTTGATGCGCGCTCACGTGTTCAGTGTGGCAGAGGCAAGGCGGCACCCGCCTTGACCTCGCCCAGCGAAAAGCTGGTGTGCAAGTCCTTCACGTTGGGCAGATTGAGCAACACATCACGGGCAAACACGCTGAAGGATTGCAGGTCACGAGCCACCACCTCCAACTCAAAGGTGCCGGTACCACTGATGTAGTGACAAGCGATCACTTCAGGAATCTGTTGAATGGCGGCCTCCATCTCACGCGTCAAATCGCCGCGGTTGCGCTCGGCATCCAGCCGCACAAAGGCCAACACATCCAGGCCCACTTTCTGACGATCAATCACGGCTCGGTAACCCTGGATATAGCCCCCCTGCTCCAAAGCCCGCACACGCCGCCAGCACGGCGCGGCCGACAAGCCCACGCGCTGAGCGAGTTCGGCATTGGTCAATCGACCGTCGCGCTGCAGTTCATTCAGAATAAGCCAGTCGAACTTGTCTAGTGTTTCCATTTTTTTGATTATCTAGCAAGATTCTTTCAATTCCTAGGGCAAACACCGCCTTCAAAAGCAAGCACCTGCCAGACACATCGACCTACACTGCCAAGAACAGCAGTACCCATGAGGAACAGGCCATGAACGCCCCTTTGCCAGACCACATCCGTCAAGCCCTGGAAACCGTCACGCTGGATGACAAATACAGCCTCGACGTGGGCCGGGCCTTCATGAGCGGGGTGCAGGCCCTGGTCAAGCTGCCCATGCTTCAGCGCCAGCGCGATGCACTGCAAGGTAAAAACACAGCGGGCTTCATCAGCGGCTACCGCGGCTCGCCGCTGGGCGGTTACGACCAGGCCCTGTGGAAAGCCCAGAAATACCTGCAGGCGCAAAACATCGTCTTTCAGCCTGGCGTGAACGAAGAACTGGCCGCCACCGCCTTGTGGGGCAGCCAGCAACTGGGCTTTGCGCCTGCAGGCACCCAAAAATTCGACGGCGTGTTCGGCATCTGGTACGGCAAGGGCCCAGGCGTGGACCGCTGCGCGGACGTGTTCAAGCACGCCAACATGGCCGGGACCACCCCGTGGGGCGGCGTACTGGCCGTGGCCGGTGATGACCATGTGGCCAAGAGTTCGACGGCCGCGCACCAGAGCGATCACATCTTCAAGGCTTGCGGCTTGCCCGTCTTCTTTCCCGCCAATGTTCAGGAGATTCTGGACTTGGGTCTGCACGCCTTGGCCATGAGCCGGTTTGCAGGCGTGTGGGCAGGCATGAAGACCATTCAGGAAATTGTGGAGTCCAGCGCCACCGCGCACATCGACCCCGAGCGGGTGCAGATCGTGCTGCCCGAATTCGAGATGCCACCCGGTGGCGTGCATATCCGCTGGCCTGACACCGCGCTGGAGCAGGAAGCGCGCCTCTTCGACACCAAGTGGTATGCGGCCCTGGCCTACATCCGCGCCAACAAACTCAACCACAACGTTATTGAAGGCCCTAACGATCGCTTTGGCATCATTGCCAGCGGAAAGGCCTACAACGACACCCGTCAGGCGCTGCTGGACCTCGGACTCGATGACACGACCTGCCAGCGACTGGGCATCCGACTGCACAAAGTCGCTGTGGTGTGGCCACTCGAAGCGCAGACCACGCGTGAATTTGCGACTGGACTGCGCGAAATTCTGGTGGTGGAGGAAAAACGCCAAGTCATCGAATACCAACTCAAGGAAGAGCTGTACAACTGGCGTAATGATGTCCGCCCGGACGTGATCGGCAAGTTCGATGATGTGGGCAACGACCACAGCGGCGGCGAATGGTCCATGCCCAACCCCAGCGCCAACACGCTGCTACGTGCCAACGCGGACCTCAGCCCGGCCATCATTGCGCGCGCCATTGCCAAGCGCTTGAAAAAAATCGGTATGGATGCCGAGACCATCGGACGCATCGACATGCATCTGGCAGTGCTCGACGCCAAAGATCGGTCGATGCAAACGATCACACTTGGCGCAGCGGCAGAACGCCTACCCTGGTTTTGTTCCGGCTGTCCACACAACATGAGCACCCGTGTTCCTGAAGGCTCGCGCGCCATGGCCGGCATTGGCTGCCATTTCATGACCTTGTGGATGGATCGCAGCACCACAGGTTTTACGCAAATGGGGGGCGAAGGTGTGCCTTGGGTGGGCCAACAACCTTTTACCCATGAGCAACACATGTTTGCCAACCTGGGTGACGGCACCTACTTCCACAGCGGCATCCTGGCCGTACGCCAGAGCGTGGCTGCAGGCGTGAACATCACCTACAAGATCCTCTACAACGACGCAGTCGCCATGACCGGCGGCCAGCGCGTGGGTGAGCGCCCTGAGGGTCACAGCGTGGTGCAGATCGCGCAAAGCATGCGAGCCGAAGGTGCACAGCGCATCGACGTGGTGACCGACGAGCCCGACAAGTACAAGGGAGTGGCGCTGGCCGAAGGCGTGACGGTGCACCACCGCGACGAGCTCGATCGCATCCAGCGCGAGATGCGCGAGATCCAGGGCACTACCGTCATCATCTACGACCAGACCTGTGCCACCGAAAAGCGCCGGCGCCGCAAGCGCGGAACCATGGTCGACCCGGCGGTTCGCGTGATGATCAACGAAGCCGTGTGCGAGGGCTGCGGCGACTGCGGCGTTCAGTCCAACTGCCTATCTGTGGAACCGCTGGAAACAGAATTTGGCCGCAAGCGCACCATCAACCAGAGCACCTGTAACATCTAATGTTGCAGTTGGAGTATCTTGGTATATCCCAATTCTTGCAGTACTAGTATCTAGTGTAAATGCATCAATGAAGTCGTTACCTTGTGGAACTCTGATAGAAAAATCATATCCTAGTTGCTTTAATTCGACTGAAGTAGTAGTTCCGCTATTAACTGTTTTAAATGCTGCAT
>JALRIL010000181.1 GCA_023255445.1 Limnohabitans sp.
CAAGATGCTGACGGGCCGCGACGCGGCGCACAAGCGCATCCAGGACATGCTGGCCAAGGGCGAGCCGCTGCCGGTGGACTTCACCAACCGCGTGATTTATTACGTGGGCCCTGTGGATCCGGTCGGCGACGAAGTGGTCGGCCCCGCAGGCCCCACCACCGCCACCCGCATGGACAAGTTCACAGACATGATGCTGTCGCAAACTGGTCTGATCTCCATGGTGGGCAAGGCTGAGCGCGGCCCCACCGCCATCGAAGCGATCAAAAAGCACAAGTCGGCCTACCTCATGGCCGTGGGTGGTGCCGCATACCTGGTGTCCAAAGCCATCAAGGGCGCCAAGGTGGTCGGCTTTGCCGACCTGGGCATGGAGGCCATCTATGAATTCGACGTGGTCGACATGCCCGTCACGGTGGCTGTGGACGCGGGTGGCACCAGCGCGCACATTACCGGCCCGGCCGAGTGGGAAAAGCGCATCGCCAGTGGCGAGTTCAAAGGCATCAGCGTCAACGCCGCCTAAGCGAAGTACCGCATCGTGCAGCACGGCAGTCCATGAGCAGCAATACGGCCCCCATCGGGGTGATTGACAGCGGCATCGGGGGGCTGAGCGTGCTGCAGTCGCTGCTGACTGCCCTGCCCCACGAACACTTTGTCTACCTGGCCGACAACGGTCATGCGCCTTACGGTGAAAAAACAGATCTGTTCGTGCGCCAGCGCACCCACGCAATTGCACAGCACCTGATCGATCGCCACCACATCAAGGCCCTGGTGGTGGCCTGCAACACCGCTACGGCAGCAGCCATTCATGAGCTGCGCGCCCGTCACCCGCAGTTGGTGCTGGTCGGTGTCGAGCCTGCACTCAAACCTGCGACGCAACGGACCCGTACACGGCGCGTAGGCGTGATGGCCACCAAAGGCACCGTGGCCAGTGACAAGTTTCAACGCTTGCTGGCCAGTCTTGACCCCGCCACCCATTTTGAGGTCAAAGCCTGCAACGGCCTGGCCTTGGCCATCGAGCAAAGCACCCTGCCCGCTCAGGCCGATGCGGCACAAGCTGAAATCAGCCGCTTACTGAAGCAATATGTCAGCGAATTGGGGGCGTTTGGCACGCACAGCGGCGAAATCGACACCCTGGTGCTGGGCTGCACGCACTATGTGTTTGCACAAGACCAGTTGCAGCAACTGGTGGGCCCCGAGGTGCAACTGATTTCCACGGGTGACCCTGTAGCGCGCCAGACGCAGCGCCTGCTCGAAACAACGGGATTGCTCAACCCCCATGCCGCTGTGGCCCGTGCCCATGGCCGTGTCAATCTCTACACCACAGGCGATCTGGCGGGCCTCAAAGCTGCAGCACACCGCTGGCTGCAACTGCCAGCCAGCGACTGCCACCTGGCCACCAACATCTGACCCCAGGCTTCAACCCAAAAATCTGGCCGCAATGTCCAGGGCGCGCAGGCGCAGTGCGGGATCAAAAATATCGCACACCAGCATCAGCTCATCCGCCTGAGTTACTTCGGCAATCTGCCGCAATTGCGCCTGCACCGTTTGCGGCCCACCGATCACTGCCAAAGCCAGAAAATCGGCAATAGCGGCTTGCTCCCTGGGGTCGCGCGAAGCCAGAAAACCTTCGACCGGTGGCTGCAAGGCGCGGCGCTCGCCGCGCACGATGCCCGACACCCGTTGGTGAAAGCTGCTGGCCAGAAAGAGTGCCTCCTCGTCTGTGGGCGCCGCAATCAAGGGCACGCCCACCACCACACGCGGTTTGGCACATACGGCTGAGGGCACAAAGTTGCTGCGGTACATCTGCAGCGCCTGCATCAACATGCGGGGCGCAAAATGCGAGGCAAAGGCGTAAGGCAGGCCACGCTGTGCTGCGAGCTGCGCAGAAAACAGGCTCGAACCCAACAACCAGATCGGCACATGTGAGCCGGCCCCTGGCGAAGCCACTACCCGTTGACCCGGTTGCACATCTCCCAGCAGCTGCTGGAGTTCGGCCACTTCGCGCGGAAAGTCCTCCTCGGTTTCGACCCGGTTGCGTCGCAATGCACGCATGGTCAAAGGGTCGGTACCGGGTGCGCGACCCAACCCCAAGTCAATCCGACCGGGAAAGATGGCTTCAAGCGTGCCAAAAGCTTCAGCCACCACCAAGGGGGCATGGTTGGGCAGCATGATGCCGCCTGAACCTACACGTATGCGCTGTGTGGCTGAAGCCACATGACCCATCAGCACCGCAGTGGACGAACAGGCCAACCCCGGCATGTTGTGGTGCTCGGCCAGCCAGTAGCGACTGAACCCCAACTGCTCTGCATGTTGCGCGGTTTGCACCGCAGTCGCGATGGCCTGACCGACCGTGCTGCCTTCGCGAACGGCCACCAGGTCCAGCATCGATAGGGATGTTGTGTGCATTTGACGAAATTCCGATCAAGACCCTTGGTGCGCTGCCTGATGCCCACGGTCCACATCTACAGGCTTGAGCAACACCAGCCCCAGCAAGAACAGCAAGGCAGTGGAAACAATGGCCATGCGGTGGTTCCCGCCTGACAACCAGGTGATCACACCATAGGACAGCGGGCCGACAATGCTGGCCAGGCGAATGGCAAAGCCCCATAGACCAAAAAACTCGGCCAGGCGAGCCGGTGGCACCATCATGGCGGCCATCGCCCGGCCTGCGGACTGACTGGACCCCAAAAACAACCCTGCAATGGCTGCGGCCACCCAGAACATGCCTTTGGTGGTGGACGCTGCAGCCAGCAAGCAGGTCACGATCCAACCCGCAATCGTCCACCCCAAAGCCCGCTTGTGACCCACGGCATCCTGCACATGGCCAAACACCAGCGCTCCCACAAAGGCAGCGATATTGAGCACGAAAATCAACACCATGGTTTCCTGCGGCTTGAATCCGACCACCTGTTCTGCATAAATGGCTGCCAGCGAAATCGCCACTGCTACGCCCGCCTGGTAGGCCACAGCGCAGGCCATGAGCTGACGAAAATCCTGGTAAGGCTCGCTGTCGCGCCAGCTTTGGCGTAACTGCGTCAGGCTGGCCACGAAGCCTTTGCTGTGCGCGGTTTGAGGTTTTGGCGCACTGTGTTCGCGCATCCACACAAAGGTGAAGCTGGCGGCTGCCCCGTACATGCCGGCGGTGATCAGCATCGTCACCGGCACAAAACTGGAGGCAGGCGCTTGCCTGGCCTGCGCGGCCAACACATAGGCCAAGCAAATACCCAGCGTAAGCATGCCCCCCAGATAGCCCAGCGCCCAGCCCCAGCCACTCACACGCCCCATGGCTTGCGGGCGGGCCAGCTCGGGCAAGAAAGCTGCGGTGAGCGACTCACCGTAGGCATAAAACGTGTTGGAGATCACAAGCAGCACCAAGCCCAGCACCACCTGGCCCGGCCCCACCAGCGCCAGAGCCGCTGTGGACACCACGCACCCGACCGTCACCATCGACAGCAAGCGTTTCTTGGCCGCATGCCGATCGGCCCAAGCGCCCAGGCCAGGCAGGGTCACCATCACGAGCGCGTAAGAAAGACTCAGACCCACCGTCCAGGCCAGCGTCGCCCAATGGGCGCCCCCGGCCACCCCAGCCACAAAGTAGGCTGCAAATACCGCAGTGATGACCACGGTGGTGTAGCCCGAATTGGCAAAGTCATACATGGCCCAGCCCCAAAGCTCCCTGGGCTTGACGCCAGGGTTGAGGCTGTCTGCAAAGGGGGATTTCATGGCCGCGCTGAAGTGCCTGGGGCCCGTAACACTCAGTGCAGATGGCGTGGACGGCGGCCTCCGCCACCGCCGTGGCCATTGCCTCCACGCGGCGGGCGCCCCAGGTCGAGCGAACTGACGAGGTCATTGAATCGATCGCTGAACAATTTGTCGATTTCCGCCACCACTCCGCCCAGCTGCGAGGCGTCAAAATGGCGTTCCATCATGTTGACCACATCGTGCACCAGCAAATCGCGCTGAGCCTGCATGATGGCCGCCGGGTCCGGACCCACGAAGAGCATGACAAAGTCATCGCGCGCTTCCTGCCCGCTGCCCTCATCCTCGTCATCAAACTCGGCATCGTAGAACGTGACTTCAATCTGCGCGCCCGAGGCTGAAAGGTCATTGAGGTTCATGCACAACTCATCGAGCACCTGACGGAAGTCGTCGTCGCCGCGCACCGTCCAGCACATTTGCAGCTTGTGGGCAGCAGCGTCAAAGCGCAGGCCAGGCTCTTCTTCGTACAGGCTGACTGCGCCCTCGCCCAGCGAACGCGCACCCGCATAGCGCCACAAGGGCTTGAGGGCATCCTGCACCGCAGCGACATCGACCTCTGGGCGCAGAGGTACATCGCCGTGAACATGGATTTCGTAAGGGGTGGAGTAGCTGGGCATAGTTTTTTCCTGTGGTGCCTCGGACCGGAATCGAACCGGTACGCCCGTTAAAAGGCGGCAGATTTTAAGTCTGATGTGTCTACCAATTTCACCACCGAGGCACGCCCCTCTATTGTGCCTGCAAGTTCAGTCCTTGCCCGGCAAAAGCGGGTTTTTGGCACAATCTGACCATCCCGTACCGCTAAAAAACCATGCAAACCTTTTTCCCTAACGGCTGGAGCCACTATTTGGCCGGCGGCCTGCTCATTGGTGCCGGTGTGTCGCTGATGTTTCTGCTCCTGGGCCGCATTGTCGGCATGAGCACGTTTTTCAGCTCCAGCTGGTCTTATGTCTCGCGCCTGCCCTACTTTCAACAAGCCCCTTTGGTGGAAACCCGTTTGTGGCGGGTGGTGTGTGCGACTGGCCTGGTTCTGGGTGCAGGTTTGTGGTGGTGGCTGTCTGGCCCTGAACAGGCCCAGCACACCCTGGTCAGCCCGGCCCGGCTGTTGGTGGGCGGCTTGCTGGTGGGCTACGGCGCACGCTTGTCCAATGGCTGCACGTCTGGCCACGGTATTTGCGGCCTGGCCAGCCTCTCGCGCCCCTCGCTGGTGGCGGTGCTGATCTTCATGGCCGTGGCCATTGCCACCGCCCGCGTGTTTGTATTCATCAGCGGAGGTGCCGCATGAAGCGCTTGCAACCTTGGGCCGCCCTGTTGGTGGTGCTGGCCGGCGGCATGCTGTTTGGCTACGGCCTGGCTCTGTCCACCATGATTTCACCCGAAGTGGTGCTGAGCTTTCTCACCGGTGAAGACTACGGCCTGACCTTGGTCATGGGCGGCGCAGTGGCCATCACCCTGGTGTGCTACCAGCTGGCGCCGCGTTGGATGGACAGTCCCGTCATGGACAAGCAGTTCATGTTACGCGAAGCCAAGCTCGACCGCGACACCGTGCTGGGCTCGGTCATTTTTGGCCTGGGCTGGGGGTTGTGTGGCGTGTGTCCCGGTCCGGCCATTGCCGGCCTGGGCGCCGGCAATATGGACATGCTTTGGGCACTGGCCGGCATGTTTGCGGGCGCTTATGTGCAAGGCTGGTTGGCCAACCGCAAACCGGTAGCCTGACCCGGATTAACCCAAAGTCTGGGGCATCAAAAACTCGCGGCTGATGCGCGCACCCAGCACATTCACACGCTCCAGAAACTGCGTCAGGTAGGCGTGCAGACCGGTGGCCAGGATCTCGTCGATGTTGCCAAAGGCCAACTCGGCGCGCAGGCGGCCTGCGTGGCGCAAGGTCTGGCTGGCGCTGTCGGACGTGACCATGCTCAGGTTGCTCATGACTTCGTTCATGCTGGCATGCAATGAGCGGGGCATGTCCGGTCGCAAGATCAACAGCTCGGCCACCCGTTCGGGTTTGATCACATCGCTGTAGACCTTGCGGTAGACCTCAAAACCGCTGACGCTGCGCAAGATGGCGCTCCAGTGGTAGAAGTCAAACTCCTGCGCAGACTCGGGTGCAGCCATTTCGGGCACAGGCGCGCCAAAGTAGTCGCCCTTCATGGCGTGAAACTTCACATCGACCAAACGTGCGGTGTTGTCCGAGCGTTCCAGAAACGTGCCCAGGCGCATGAAGTGCAGTGCCTCGTCCATCAGCATGGTGCCCACGGTGACGCCACGCGAGAGGTGCGAGCGGAATTTGACCCATTCAAAAAACTGACCAGGGTCACGCTCGAACTCGCGGGTCTTGAGCATGCGGTTGACCTCCAGCCAGGTCTGGTTCTGGGTTTCCCACACTTCGGTGGTGAGGGTGCCACGCACGGCACGGGCGTTTTCACGGGCGGCGCGCAAACACGACACGATGGACGAGGGGTTGTCCTCGTCACGCACCATGAACTGGGTCACGCCTTCGGGCGTGATCTCGCCATGCAACGCCCGATAGGACGGCAGCAGCTCGCTGATGGACAAAATACCTTCCCAGCCCGCCTGCGCAGCAGCGGCCGACTGCGGCAGCATGGAGGTTTCGTAACTCACGTTGAGCATGCGGGCCGTGTTCTCGGCGCGCTCCATGTAGCGCGACATCCAGAACAAATGATCGGCGGTTCTTGACAACATCTTGCGGTCCTTCGAATCTGTAATGGGGTGCGCTCAGGCTTGCAAAATCCAGGTGTCTTTGGTGCCACCGCCTTGCGAAGAGTTCACCACCAAAGAGCCCTCTTTCAAGGCCACGCGGGTCAGGCCACCGGGCACCATTTGCACCGTGCGACCGCTGAGCACAAAGGGACGTAAATCAATGTGGCGAGGCGCAATGCCGCTGTCCACATAGGTCGGGCAGCTCGACAGGCTCAGGGTGGGCTGCGCGATGTAACCCGAGGGGTTGGCCTGCAGCGCTGCGCGGAATTTCTCAATCTCCGCCTGGGTGGCGGCAGGACCGACCAACATGCCGTAGCCCCCTGCCCCGTGCACCTCTTTGACCACCAGGTCTTTGAGGTTGGCCAGGGTGTACTGCAGGTCCTCGGGCTTGCGGCACATGTAGGTGGGTACGTTTTTCAGGATCGGCTGCTCCCCCAGGTAGAACTTGATCATGTCCGGCACGTAGGGGTAGATGGATTTGTCATCCGCCACACCGGTGCCTACGCCATTGCAGATTGAAACGTGGCCCGCTTTGTAGGCTTCCATCAAGCCGGCGCAACCCAGCGTGGAGTCGGGACGGAACACTTCGGGGTCCAGAAAGTCGTCATCCACACGGCGGTAAATCACATCCACCCGCTTGGGGCCGCGCGTGGTGCGCATGTACACAAACTTGTCTTTCACGAACAGGTCTTGCCCCTCCACCAGTTGCACACCCATTTGCTGTGCCAAAAATGCGTGTTCAAAATAAGCGCTGTTGTACATGCCGGGGGTGAGCACCACCACCGTGGGCTCGGCCGTGGTGGCCGGACTGCTGGCGCGCAGAGTCTCCAGCAGCAGGTCGGGGTAATGCGCCACCGGGGCCACGCGGTGGCGGCTGAACAGGTCCGGAAACAGACGCATCATCATCTTGCGGTCTTCGAGCATGTAGCTCACACCGCTGGGCACGCGCAGGTTGTCTTCGAGCACGTAGTACTCGCCATTGCCCGCGCTGTCCGGTGCCCGCACGATGTCGATGCCACTGATGTGCGAGTAAATGTGATTGGGCACATCCACCCCCACCATCTCGGGGCGGAACTGGGCGTTGTTCTCGATCTGGTCGCGCGGAATGACCCCGGCCCTCAGGATGTCCTGCTCGTGGTAAATGTCGTGAATGAACCGATTCAAGGCTGTCACGCGCTGCACCAAACCTGCTTCCATGCTCTTCCACTCATGCGCCGCAATGATGCGGGGAATCAGGTCAAACGGAATGAGCCGCTCGGTGCCCGAGCCGTCTTCGTCCTTTTCGCCGTAGACCGCAAAGGTGATGCCCACGCGCCGAAAAATGACTTCAGCCTCCTCTCGACGAGCCTGCATGATGCTGTGATCCTGCCCTGCCAGCCAGTGCGCGTAGGCTTTGTAATGGTCTCGGACATCGCCGCTGTCATCGCCTTCGGGCAGGCGGCCATACATTTCGTCATATTTACGCATCGCGTTCACTCCTGCCCTAAGGGTAGCAAGATGTGTACCCGTTTTTCTTGACTGCCCTCAAGAAAGCCGGTCAAGGCCGGGTGTCATGCCAATAGCGCCTCGCCATTTGGCGCCAGCAATTGGTGCGCTCGGGCATGTCGCTGCGCCAATGCAGTGCGCCGCACTGGTCGGTTCGCACCACAGGCAACCCCAACTGGGCATAGCGCTCCATCACCGCAGCGGCTGGGTGTCCATAACGGTTCATATGCCCCGCCTGTACCCAGGACCAGCGCGGTTGCAGTGCTTGCAAAAACGCCTCAGTCGATGACGTTTTGCTGCCGTGGTGTGGCACCAGCAGCACATCGACTGGCCCCATGCCGGGCTGGCCCAGCAACTGCGCTTCTTGCGCCGCCTCAATGTCGCCCGCCAGCAAAACCGTACGTTGACCATTGGAAATGCGCAAGACACAGCTGCCCGAATTGGTGACTGCACCGTCTTGCTCGTAGCCGGGCTGTGGGTGAATGAACTCAAAGCGCACACCATCGCGCTGCCACTGCCGACCCCATGCGCATGTACGCAGCTCACGCGTCCGGCTGAGGTCTTCGGGCACTGTCATGGAACTCCACAACCTGACTTGCGGGTAACGCATCAACACGGCGTGTATGCCCCCAGTGTGGTCGCTGTCTCGGTGGCTGAGCACAACGTCGCTCAAGGGCTCGCGCTGCCGATCCAGCCAAGGCAGCAAGACCCGTTCACCCGCATCGCTGTATTCTGAATAACGGGGTCCCGTGTCGTAGAGCAAGGTGCTGCGCTGAGTGCGCACAATGACGGCATTGCCCTGCCCCACATCCGGGGCCCACACCTCAAACTCCCCCTCCAGAGGGCGCCAGGGTTGCCACAGCACCAAGGGCAGAACCAGAACCCCCCCCAAGACCCGCAGTGCAGCAGCCCAGGGACGCATGAGCAACCAGGCGCCACACAGGGCTGCGGCTGCAAGCGGCCAAGGAGGTACGGGCCACAACCACACCGCTTGGGGCCACTGCGCCAACTCATGCAAAAGACTGTGCAACGGCCACATCAGCCAGGCACTGAGCGACCACAAACCCGGCACCAACACCCCCATCAAAGCCAAGGGCGTCACCACATAGCTGACCCAGGCAATGGCCAGCAGATTTGCCAACAGCCCCACCACGGACCACTGCCCGAAAAACAGCACGCTCAAAGGTGCCAGGGCCCACATGATGGTCCACTGCTCACGCAACAGCCCCCAGACACCCACCCTAAGTTGGTGCAGGCGAAGCGCGACACCTCGTTTTGGTGCAGCACTTGCGGCTGTAGGCGCCAATACAGTGCCCAACACACGCGAACCGCGCGAAAGCAGCACGCCCACAGCCACAAAACTTAACCAGAATCCCGGCTGCAGCACCGCCCAGGGATCTACCAACAGGACCACTAAGGCACACCCCAACCAAGTCAGACTCCAAGGCCAGCGCCGCCCCGAGGCTTGCAGCGCCATGGCCACGCCCAACATGAGCACCGTACGTTGCGCTGGCACACCCCAGCCACTGAACACGGCATAAGCCGTGCCAGCACTCCACGCAAGCACGGAGGCCACGGACTGCACGGGCCAGCGCAAACACCAGGCCTGGCTCGCTACTGCAGGCCAGGCGCGCACAACCAAGCGCCAAACGCGCAACACCACGGCATGCATCAACCACACCAGCATGGTGATGTGCAGGCCAGAAATGCTCATCAAATGGGCCACACCCGTTGCGCGAAACACATCCCAGTCATTGGACGCAATGGCGGCTTGATCGCCGGTCACCAATGCAGCCAACACACCGTAAACCGGTTGCAGCGGCGGCCAGGCCAACCCCTTGTCCAATCCTTGGGCCCGTAATCGGTCGCGCACATTTTGGCGCCAGCGCTCCAGCGTGTGAGCCTGGGTCTGCGACAGCAGTTGTGGCACTGGGTCGTTGCGGCCCGTGCGCACATAGCCCGTCACGCGCAGCCCCCGCTCCCACATCCACAACTCGTGGTCAAAACCACCTGGGTTGAGCTGTCCGTGCGGTGTTTTGAGGCGCACACGCATGTGCCAGCGTTGCCCCGCCTCCAATGCGGTGGCCACGGGTGGTGCCCCCTCGTCGGATGCCGCTTGAGAGGCATACCAGCTCAACGACAGGCGCTTTGGCCAGGTCACATTCGTCGTTTCAGGAGGAACACCTTTACGAGGCACCAGTTCAAAGCGCTCCACATCCAAGGCAAAGCGCAGCGCCTGGGCACCTTGTTGGGGCATGCTGGCCACCACGCCTTGCACATCAAAGTCCCGGCCCTGCAAGTGCGTCGGCAAGGTGGGCAAACGCTGCACCGCCCACACACCACTCCAGGCCCAACAGGCACAAGCCAACGCCGGCAGTGCCAGCCAGCGCCACAACCCCGATCGGATTGCCGACAGCATGAGAACGAGCACACTGACGCCGAGCATGACCGCGTAGCTGCGGCCTGAAAACAATTGCGCCTGCTGCAACTGCGCAGCCACGCCGCAGAAACCAGCCAGTGCAAGCATATGCCACCACGCGCGCGAGGCGTGACGCTTGTGCCTCGGTTCAGGCATCGTGCTCCTCCCTGTTGTGGCCGCATGCGCATTTCAACCGAAAACTGGCGCGGCTCTTGCTTTGATGAGGACATTAAAGCAGCACCTACCGAGCCTGTCCATGTCTATCCACGTTGCCCTGCACCACGTCACCGAATACCGCTACGACCGACCCATCCAGCTTGGCCCCCAGGTGGTGCGACTGCGCCCTGCCCCGCACAGCCGCAGCCGCGTGCTGTCCTACAGCCTGTGCGTCGAGCCGCAGAACCACTTCATCAACTGGCAGCAGGACCCGTTTGCCAATTACCAGGCGCGGCTGGTCTTTCCCGAGAAAACCACCACTTTCAAGGTCACCGTCGATCTGGTGGCCGAGATGGCGGTCTACAACCCGTTTGACTTCTTTCTTGAGCCTTCGGCCGAGACCATGCCGCTGACTTATGCGAGTGAGCTGCGCGAAGAACTCGCCCCCTACCTCATGTGCGCGCCCGAACTGGCCAAGGCGCCTCTGTTCCAAAAGTACCTGGCCGGCATCGACCGACGCGAGCAACGCACCATCGACTTTTTGGTCGGCATCAACCATAAGCTGCAAGGCGACATCGGCTACCTGATCCGGCTGGAGCCGGGTGTGCAGACGCCTGAAGAAAGCCTCACCAAGCGCAGCGGCTCGTGCCGCGACTCGGCCTGGCTGCTGGTGCAGTTGCTGCGGCACCTGGGTCTGGCCGCGCGCTTTGTGTCGGGCTACCTGATCCAGCTCGCGCCCGATGTGAAATCGCTGGACGGCCCCAGCGGCACCGAGGTGGACTTCACCGATTTGCACGCGTGGTGCGAGGTGTATCTGCCCGGCGCAGGCTGGATTGGCCTTGACCCCACGTCTGGCTTGCTGGCTGGCGAAGGCCACATTCCGCTGGCTTGCACACCGCAGCCATCGAGCGCCGCCCCCATTGAAGGTTTGGTAGACGAAGCCGAGGTGGAATTTGGCCATGAGATGAAGGTCACCCGCGTGCTCGAATCGCCCCGCGTGACCAAGCCCTACACCGAAGACGAATGGATGGAAGTGCTGGCCTTGGGCGACGAGGTGGACCGCCGACTCACCGAAGGCGATGTGCGATTGACCATGGGCGGTGAACCTACCTTCGTCACCGTGCACGACCGCGACGCACCAGAATGGAACACCGATGCACTGGGCCCGACCAAACGCGGCTTTGCCACCGAATTGGTGCACAAGCTACGTGCCGAATATGGCGATGGCGGCTTCTTGCATTTCGGCCAAGGCAAGTGGTACCCAGGCGAGCAGTTGCCACGCTGGGCGCTGGGCATTTATTGGCGCACCGATGGTCACCCTTGCTGGCACAACCCCGATTTGTTTGCCGACGAACGCGTGCCTAGCAGCTACACCACCGAAGACGCGCAACGCTTCACGCAAACCCTCGCACACAAGCTGGGGCTGGACGACCAATACATCACCCCCGGCTATGAAGACACGTGGTACTACCTGTGGCGCGAGCGCCGCTTGCCCGTCAACGTGGACCCGTTTGATGCCAAGCTCGACGACGAGATGGAACGCGTGCGCCTGCGCCGCGTGTTCAGCCAAGGCCTAGACAAAACTGTGGGCTATGTGCTGCCCCTCAAAGCGGGTGAAGTGGCAGGTGGCCCGCGTTGGAGCACGGGCCCTTGGTTCTTGCGTGACGAACGCATGTACCTCGTGCCCGGTGATTCACCCATGGGCCTGCGCTTGCCACTCGATTCACTGCCGTGGGTCAGCCAAGCCGACTACCCCTACGCGATTGAGCAAGACCACTTTGCTGAGCGAAAGCCCCTGCCACACGCCGCCGCATTGCGTGCGCAGTATTCGCACCATGCACGCCACACACACTATGACCACCACATCAACACGCATGTGGCG
>JALRIL010000202.1 GCA_023255445.1 Limnohabitans sp.
CCAAGAGCAACGTCGAAGCCGTCACCGATGGTTTCCTCGAAAGCGAAACCGGCGGTCAGCGAACGCGAGGTTTCCGGATCGAGGTCGAAGCTACCACCCGAGGTGATTTCGACGCTGGCGAACTGGTCGGTGTTCAGGCCCTTGTTTTCCATGGCGCCCATGTTGAAGTCGCTGGTGGCGACGATCATGAAGCGTTCCAGGTCCAGCGGCAGACCAAAGCGCGCTTCGTCCCAGGCCACGCTGGCCATCAGCGAGTTCATGGCGTGCTCGGTCTTGTCCAGATCGCCGGGGCGGACAAACACCTGTAGCAGGTGGTCTTGGCCCGAGCGCGAGCGGATGCGCTGCTCGCGAGCCACCAGCTTGCCGGCTACCAGGGCGAACAGGTAGCAGGGCTTCTTGTTGGGGTCGACCCATTTGGCAAAGTGGCGGCCATCATCCAGGTCGCCCTGGTCGACCAGGTTGCCGTTGGACAGCAGCACCGGGCACTGAGCCTTGTTAGCCCGCAGTGTCACGGTGTAGCTGGCCATCACATCCGGGCGGTCCAGGAAGTAGGTGATGCGGCGAAAGCCCTCGGCCTCGCACTGTGTGAAGAACGTGCCCTGGCTGACATACAGGCCCATGAGCTGGGTGTTCTTCTCGGGGTTGCAGGTGGTGAAGATTTCCAGATCGAAAGGCTCGGTGCCTTCGGGCAGGTTCTCCAGCACCAGCACGTTGCCATCCATCTTGAACGAGGTGCCGCCGCCGTTGACCAGCACGCGTGCCAGATTGAGCTCTTCGCCGTCCAGGCGCAGCGGCTGAGCCACCACATCGGGGTTGCGGCGCAGCCGCATCTTGTTGAGCACGCGGGTTTTGGTCGGTTCCAGGTCAAAGGTCAGATCGACCGTGTCGATCCAGAATGCCGGGGCGGTGTAGTCTTCGCGGCGAATGGCCGCGGCTTGTCCTTCACGCATGGTCAGACGCCTTGTTTGAGTGAAGCTTCAATGAATGCATCCAGGTCGCCATCGAGCACCTTCTGGGTGGCCGAGATTTCGACGTTGGTGCGCAGGTCCTTGATGCGGCTGTTGTCCAGCACATAGCTGCGAATCTGATGACCCCAACCCACATCGGTTTTGGTGTCCTCGAGCTTTTGCTGCTCTTCCATGCGCTTGCGCATCTCGAAGTCGTACAGGCGTGAACGCAGGCGTTGCCACGCCACGTCGCGGTTGCTGTGCTGGCTGCGGCCGTCCTGGCATTGCACCACGATGCCCGTGGGGATGTGCGTCAGGCGCACAGCCGAGTCGGTCTTGTTGATGTGCTGACCGCCCGCACCGCTGGCGCGGTAGGTGTCGGTGCGCACATCGGCCGGGTTGATGTTGATTTCGATCGAGTCATCAATCTCTGGGTAGACAAACAACGAGGCGAAAGACGTGTGGCGGCCGCCCGAGGAGTCGAACGGACTCTTGCGCACCAGACGGTGCACACCGGTTTCGGTGCGCAGCAGGCCATAGGCGTACTCGCCCTCGACCTTGATGGTGGCGCTCTTGATGCCGGCGGTATCGCCCGGAGTTTCTTCTTCCACGGTGGCTTTGAAGCCTTTGCGTTCGGCGTACTTGAGGTATTGGCGCAGCAGCATGCTGGCCCAATCGCAAGCCTCGGTGCCACCGGCGCCGGCCTGGATGTCCACAAAGCAGTTGAGCGGGTCAGCGGGGTTGCTGAACATGCGGCGGAACTCGAGGTCTTCCACCATTTTGGTCAGCTTGGCGGTTTCCGCCTCAATGGTGAGCAAGCCAGCTTCATCGCCTTCTTCCTTACTCATTTCGAACAACTCGGAGTTGTCGGCCAGCTCGCTGGTCAGGGTGGAGATGGTCACCACCACGCTGTCGAGCGATTTCTTTTCCTTGCCCAGTTCCTGGGCTTTTTTGGGGTCGTTCCAGACCGTGGGATCTTCGAGCGATGCGTTGACGGTTCTCAGGCGGTCAGCTTTGGCATCGTAGTCAAAGATACCTCCGTAAATCTTCGGTACGGGCCGTCAGGTCTTGAAGAGCCGTACCAATTTGATTGATGTGTTCTGCGTCCATGGAAATCTCTTGTGTTGACTGTCAAACCACTGATTTTCTCATGCCTGCAGCCTCGAAGGCCTCAAAAGCGCTGGCCATAGGAAAACATCAGCGCCGCAGCGCCCAGGATGTTCATTTGCACTGATCGATGTTCATCGAGTTTGTAGCCCAGCACAGGCACGATGGCTGGCGAGAAACCGTTCCAGTTCAAAGGGACTTTGTCCTCGTAAGGCTCTACATAACCGTACAGAACGCCCGCCGTGACTTTGCCAAACAAGCGGGGCTGTCCCAGCAGGTTGTCAAACCGTTTGCCGATGTAGACATAGCCCGAGGGTTGGCCAAAGGAGTTGCGAAACAAGCTGAACCCGCAAAAACGTGAGCTGCTGGCGTAACGCTCCAAAGAGGCCGCAAACACAGGCCGGTGCTCGGGGTTGTGGCTGTAGTGGTAGGTGTAGGGCGAGAGTGTGATCTCGGTGTTCAGCCCTGGCGCAGCTGGAGTGTGGTCGTGCCGTGACAGGGCATCGGGGCACCAAGAGTTGGTGTCCTGCGCACGCGCCAGGGGTGACAAAAGACCGATCCCCACGGCCAACAAGGCAATGAGATGAATTCGCATGTTGTTCTCCCTGAAAGCATGCGAATGTATCAAAAGACGGTACTTATTGATTTCTAAATGTAAATCAATTCAGAAATTCATACAGAGCCTGGGCCAATCGTTCGGGTTGGTCGTGTTGCAGCATGTGGCCAGCATCGGGCAGGGTCAAGGTTTGCAGCTGAGGGACGTGGTGCAGGCGTTCGTCGTGCTGCTGGCGTGTGTAGGCGCCTTTCCACCATTGCGTCAGGGAGTCTGCCTCGGCCTGCACAAACAGTGTGGGACACTGGATTCGGCGGTAGGCCTCCAGGGTCTCATCCAGTCGGTAGAGGTAGGGGTTGACATTTTTGTGCGCACGGTCTCCGCAAACCTGCCACTGACCTTGGGCATTGGGTTGGGCCCAGTGCGAGGCCAGCCATTGGGCGCGGTCGGGTTCAAGTCGAGGGTTGTTCTTGCGCAAACGTGCTGCCACCGCATCCAGGTCAGGGTAGGTCTGCATGGCATTGCTGCCTTGCTGGTGGGCGCTCAGTTCATCGAGCCACTGGCCCAGGCGCGTGGGTGCTTGTGCGGCACGCGTGGCGGCCATGCCAAATCCTTCCACATTGACCAAGCGCCGCACACGCTGGGGTCGGGCGGCCGCATACATCATGACCACATTGCCCCCCATGCTGTGCCCCACAAGATCGACCGACTGTCCTGGCCAGAGGGTGTTGAGCAAGGTGTCCAGGTCGCCCAGGTAGTCGGCAAACCAATAGGCATCGGTCTGGGGACCCGTGGTTAAACCATAACCGCGCCAATCCGGCGCGACGATGGTGCGCTGATCAACAAACGTCTGCGTCAGCGCATCCACCATGAACTGCCAGGAGGCAGACACATCCATCCAGCCATGCAACAACACCAGCGGTGGCTGCTGGTTGGCTTGTGACCACTGTCGCACATGGTACTGGTGGGTGCGGATGGGCAGGAACAGGGAGGTGGAGGCGCGCTGGACTTGGTACATACTTTGCAATCATAAGGAGACCGAGCATGAAGCGTGCGCATCTACCGAGCAAGCCCGCAGACCATTACACGCAACTGCACCAGCAGTTTGGTTGGAAAGTTCCCCACCGCCTGAACATGGCGCATGAATGTGTGGGCCGCTGGGCGGCGCAACTCGACACGGCAGGCCAGGTGGCTTTGATCGAGCACGACAGTGGCGGTAAACACCGTCGCTACACCTATGCGCAGCTTCAAAGCCAGGCCAACCGGCTCAGCCATGTGCTGCGTGCTCAGGGCGTGCGTGCAGGCGATCGCGTGGCCATCGTGATGCCCCAGCGTTTTGAAACCGCGGTGGCTTACATGGCGGTGCTGCAGATGGGTGCTGTGGCCATGCCGCTGTCCATGCTGTTTGGTCCTGAGGCCTTGTCGTTCCGGGTCAATGACAGCCAGGCAACTGTCGCCATGTGTGACGAGGCCGCGATTGCGGCCATGGTGCAGGCTCGGCAAGACTGCCCGGTCCTGAAGACGTTGATCGGTGTGGGACAAGCCGCAGCGCACGCGGATCTGGATTACGCTGAGGTCACGGCCAAGGCGCCCGCTTTGTTTGAGCCCGTGGGCACCCGGGCCGATGATCCTGCGGTGCTTATCTACACCAGTGGCACCACGGGCAACCCCAAGGGAGCTTTGATTCCGCAGCGGGCCCTGATCGGCAATTTGACAGGCTTTGTCTGCAGTCAGAACTGGTTCGGCTTTGACCCCGCGGATGCGCACAAACCGTCCAAGGCCGTGTTCTGGTCACCAGCAGACTGGGCCTGGACGGGGGGGCTGATGGATGCCTTGCTGCCCAGCTTGTACTTTGGTCGGCCGATTGTGGCGTTCAACGGGCGCTTCTCGCCCGAGACCGCGTTCGAGATCCTGCACACCCATCAGGTGACGCACACTTTTTTGTTTCCCACCGCCCTCAAGGCCATGATGAAAGCCGTGCCCGAGCCGCGCAAACGCTATCGCCTGAAGCTGCAAGCCATCATGAGTGCAGGCGAAGCGGTGGGCGATGCCGTGTTTTCGTATTGCGAGCAGCAGCTGGGCGTGACCGTGAACGAGATGTTCGGACAGACCGAAATCAACTATGTGGTGGGTAACTGCGCCCGCTTTTGGCCACCCAAAGCCGGCAGCATGGGCAAAGGCTACCCAGGCCACCAGGTGGCGGTGATTGACGATGTAGGGCAAGTGTGCGCAGTGGGTGTGCCTGGCGAGGTGGCAGTCAACCGATTCGATGTGCACGGTGAGCCCGACCCGGTATTCTTTTTGGGCTACTGGAACAACGACGAGGCCACGCATAAAAAATACACTGGCAACTGGTGCCGCACCGGCGACATGGCTGTGCGCGACGAGGACGGGTACCTCTGGTACCAGGGTCGAACCGATGACATGTTCAAAGCAGCGGGGTACCGTATTGGTCCCGGTGAAATTGAAAATTGCCTGGTCAAACATCCGGCTGTGGCCAATGCGGCGGTGGTGCCCAAGCCTGATGCCGAGCGGGGTGCGCTGGTCAAAGCCTATGTGGTGCTTTCGCCAGACTATGCCGCCAAGCGCAGCCAGCACGCTGATGCAACAGCGTTCGAAGAAGGGGTGCGCAAGGCTTTGCAAACCCATGTGCGTGGCTTGCTTGCGCCCTACGAATACCCTAAGGAAATTGAATTCATCGACCAGCTGCCCATGACCACCACCGGCAAGGTGCAGCGCCGTGTGCTGCGCCTGCAGGAAGAAGAGCGGGCGCGAGCCAGGTCATGACAAAATCACTTCTTTCAGAAGCATTACAGACAGACACTCCATGAAAAAAGTTCAACTTGGTACCAGTGACCTGCACGTCACGCCCATTTGCTTGGGCACCATGACCTTTGGCGAACAGGTGGGCGAGGCCGATGCACACGCCATCCTGAGCCGCAGCGTTGAGGCAGGCATCAACTTTGTGGACACCGCTGAAATGTATGCGGTGCCTGCCAAGGCTGAGACGTGTGGCGCGACCGAAACCATCATTGGCAACTGGCTTCAAAAGAACCCTGGCATGCGTGAACGCATCGTGCTGGCGACCAAAGTGGCCGGCCCCTCGCGCGGCATGCCCTGGATTCGCGAGGGCAGCGGTATGACCGCGCAAGATATTCTCAATTCCTGCGAAGGCAGCCTCAAGCGCCTGCAAACCGATGTGATTGACCTCTACCAAATTCACTGGCCCGAGCGCCATGTGCCGGTGTTTGGCATGAGCTACTTTGACCCGGCCAAGGACAAGTCGGTGACCTCGATCCACGAGCAGCTTGAAGCCCTGGCCAAGCTGGTTCAGGCGGGCAAGGTGCGCTACATCGGCCTGTCCAACGAAACGCCTTATGGCGTGCACGAATTCATCCGCCTGGCCGAGCAGCACGGTCTGCCACGTGCCATGACGGTGCAAAACCCCTATGCCTTGACCAGCCGTTTTTACGACAACGGTCTGGACGAAACCTGCCACCGCCTTAAGGTGTCCATGCTGGCGTATTCGCCGCTGGCTTTTGGTGCCTTGACCGGCAAGTACGACCAATGTGGTTTTGAAGGTGCCGGTGTGCCCGATGCCCGCATTGCCAACTACGAATCCATGCGCAAGCAGCGCTGGGGCCGACCGGAAGCGCTGGAAGCCGCACGTCGCTACAACCAGCTCGCTCGCGACCATGGTCTGACGCCCACGCAAATGGCGCTGGCGTTTTGCTATCACCGCTGGAGTGTGGCCAGCACCATCATTGGTGTGACCTCGCTCAAGCAACTTGACGAGAACCTGGCCGCCTGGGACGTGCAGCTCAGCCCCGAGCTGTTGCAGCAGATCGACGCCATCCGCTGGGACATTCGCGACCCGGCGCTGTAAGCACTCATAGAAAGATTGCATGGACTCCTTGATGCCTCTACTCGCCCTGTTGGGCGGCTACCTGGTGGGTTCGCTGAGCTTTGCCGTGATCATCAGTCGTTTCATGGGCCTGAGCGATCCGCGCACCTACGGAAGCAAAAACCCTGGTGCCACCAATGTGCTGCGCTCGGGCAATAAAAAAGCCGCTGTCTTGACTCTGCTGTTTGATGCTTTCAAAGGCTGGTTGCCGGTGTGGGCCGTGCTCATGTTGGGGGGGGATGCGTCTGTCGCCGCCTTGGCGGGCCTGGCCGCATTTGTCGGGCATCTGTATCCGGTGTTTTTCCGCTTTCAGGGTGGCAAGGGCGTGGCCACGGCTTTGGGTGTTCTGGTGGGTGTGAATGCCTTGCTGGCCCTGGCAACCCTGGGCACCTTTGTCATCGTGGTGTACTTCAGCCGTTTTGTATCGCTGGCGTCCATGGTGGCGGCGGTGTTTGCGCCGGTCTACCTGGTGTTTGGCGATGGTGTGGCCTGGCAGGCGCAAGGCGCGCAGGTGTTGAGCTTGAGCGTCATGGGTTTGTTGCTGGTGTGGCGCCATCGGGAAAACATCAATCGCCTGTTTGCGGGTACTGAGTCCAAGGTGGGAAGCAAAAAGTCATGAGCGATACCCAAACCGACATTCAGCGTTTGCATGTAGCGGCTCGCTACAGCGAAGCCGCTGTGTTCAACGGCGTGGTCTATCTGGCGGGTATGGTGCCTGAATGCGAGGCGACAGATATTCGCAGCCAGACGGCAGATGTGCTGCGGCAAATCGATGTGCGCTTGGCTGAGTGCAACAGTGACAAAAGCCGTATTTTGCGCACGCAAATCTTTCTGCGCGACATCGCTGACATTGCGGCCATGAACGAGGTCTGGGACGCCTGGGTGGCTGCGGGTCATGCACCGCCACGTGCCACGGTGCAAGCCGCGCTGGCCGATCCCGGCTGGTGCATTGAGGTGGTCGTCACAGCCGCAGTACGCGGCTGACACCTCTCAGGATTTAGTCGCGGAAGTTGTTGAAGGACAGGGGCAGCTCGGCCATGTCCTTGCGCAGCAGGGCCATGGCGGCTTGCAGATCGTCGCGCTTGGCGCCCGTGACGCGCACCGCATCGCCCTGGATGGAGGCTTGTACCTTCATCTTGGACTCCTTGATGATCTTGGTGATCTTCTTGGCGTCTTCGGTGGCAATGCCTTCGCGCACCTTGACCACCTGTTTGACCTTGTCGCCGCCAATTTTTTCGACCTTGCCGATGTCCAGATAGCGCACGTCCACATTGCGCTTGGTCAGTTTGTTGCGCAGGATGTCTTCGACCTGCTGGAGCTGGAAGTCGGCATCGCCGTACATCGTGATCTCTTTGTCTTTGAGTTCGATGGCCGCAGACGTGCCCTTGAAGTCAAAGCGGGTGCCGATTTCTTTGGCCGAAGTGTCCACAGCGTTGCGGACTTCAACCATATTGGGTTCACAGACGGTGTCAAAAGAAGGCATGGCAGACTCGTAAAGCAAAGTTCGGGAATGCGACAATTGTCCCATGATCCTGGAGCACAACGTCCCCCTTCAAACCTACAACACGTTCGGCATTGCTGCCCGCGCCGAAGCCTTGGTGCGCGTGCGCAGCGAAAGCGATATTCATGCAGTGCTGAAGGATGCGCAGCTGCTCAAGTTGCCGCGCCAGGTGCTGGGTGGCGGCAGCAATATTGTGCTGACGGGCGACGTCAAAGGGCTGGTGCTCAAAATGGAAGTGGCGGGTCTACGCCTGGCGGGCGAGACGGACAAGGCCTGGATTGTTGAAGCTGGCGCTGGCGAGCGTTGGCACGACTTGGTGGCATGGAGTCTGGAACAAGGCTACCCCGGCCTGGAAAACATGGCGCTGATCCCGGGCACCGTGGGCGCATCCCCCGTTCAGAACATTGGCGCCTACGGCGTGGAGCTGCAGGACCGCTTTCACGAGCTGGATGCGATCGACCTGTTCACCGGCGAAGTGTTCACCCTCAACGCAGCTCAGTGCGGCTTTGGTTACCGCGACTCGGTGTTCAAGCACGCAAGCCACGGCCCTGAAGACCTGGGCTTGGCGGGGCGCGCCGTCATTTTGCGCGTGCGCCTGGCCCTGCCCAAAAAGTGGAAGCCCGAGCTGGGTTACCTGGACCTGGAGCGTAAGATGGCCGAGACGGGAAACACCAACCCGGACGCGCGCACCATTTTCGACTGGGTCTGTGTCATTCGAAGCGCCAAACTGCCCGACCCGGCTGTGATCGGCAACGCGGGCAGCTTCTTCAAGAACCCGACCGTGACGCCCGAGCAGTGCGCCGACATCATCGCTCGCGAGCCCAAGGTGGTGCACTACCCCATGCCCGATGGCACCATCAAGCTGGCGGCGGGCTGGTTGATCGACGCCTGTGGCTGGAAAGGCAAGACCGTGGGCCACGCGGGGGTGTACGATAAACAGGCGCTGGTGCTGGTCAACCGCGGGACTGCCGAGCACCCCTGCACGGGTGGTGAAGTGATGACGCTGGCCCGCGCGATTCAGACCAGCGTGTACGAGCGCTTTGGCATCCGGCTGGAGCCGGAGCCAGTGGTCATTTGATTACTTCTTGTTGGTGCCTTCGAGTTTGAAGATGTTCGGCCCTTCGCCGACTGACAGCAAACCGGTGTGCGCATACACGCCCAGCTTCGCGCGGGTGTCGGTGATATCCAGGTTGCGCATGGTCAGCTGGCCGATGCGGTCGAGCGGGCTGAAGGGCGCGTCTTCCACCTTTTCCATCGACAGGCGCTCAG
>JALRIL010000075.1 GCA_023255445.1 Limnohabitans sp.
CCAATGCGCACAAAAGGCTTCGCAGTGTTGTTGGAAGTCATCGGCCGCCGACTGCAGGCCGTGGTGCACATGCACCGCCCTCACCTGCCCGGGCCAGCGCAAAACACAAGCCGCCAGCAAGGCGGTGGAATCGGCACCGCCACTGAAGGCGACCACCAGTGGCAAGCCCGGCTGGAAAGCCTGTAGGGCCTGCGCCAGTGATTGGGTCATGGCAAGGCGCTCGCCGGCTTATTTGCCGGCTTTGGTGTCCGTGAAGCGGCCGTAGCTTTGCAGACGCTGGTAGCGCGTCTCCAGCAACTCCTTGGGCTTGAGGTCCACCACCTGACGCAAGGCATCGGTCAAGGCGCGCTTGAGGAATGCGGCCATTTGCTCATGGTTGCGGTGCGCTCCACCCACAGGCTCGGTCACAATCTTGTCGACCAGGCCCAGCGCCTTGAGACGATGCGCCGTGATGCCCAGCGCTTCGGCGGCCAGCTCGGCCTTCTCACCGGTCTTCCAGAGGATGGACGCACAGCCCTCGGGGCTGATGACCGAGTACACCGAGTATTGCAGCATGAGCACCTGGTCTGCCACGGAAATGGCCAACGCGCCGCCGGAGCCGCCCTCGCCAATGATGGTGGTGATGATCGGCACTTCGAGTTGCGCCATCTCGAAAATATTGCGGCCAATGGCTTCGGACTGGCCCCGTTCTTCAGCGTCAATGCCGGGGTAGGCGCCGGGCGTATCGACAAAAGTGAAAACGGGCAACTTGAATTTCTCGGCAGTTTTCATCAGGCGCAAAGCCTTGCGGTAGCCCTCGGGCTTGCTCATGCCAAAGTTGCGCAGAGCCCGCTCCTTGGTGTCGCGGCCTTTCTGGTGCCCCAGAACCATGCAGGGCTGCCCATTGAAACGGGCAAGACCTCCGACGATGGACAGATCGTCCGCGAAATGGCGGTCCCCGTGCATCTCGACAAAATCGGTGAACAAGGCGTTCACGTAGTCCAGGGTGTATGGACGCTCTGGATGGCGAGAAATTTTGGTGACCTGCCAAGGCGTCAGGTCGCTGTAGATGTCTTTGGTCAGCTGCTGACTTTTCTTGCTGAGCTGATCGATTTCGTCAGTGATATCGACCGCAGACTCGCTTTGCACATAGCGCAGCTCTTCAATCTTGGCCTCAAGTTCGGCAATCGGCTGCTCGAAATCGAGAAACGTTCGTTTGGCCAAGTTCTTCTCCTCTGAAAATCAGGCTGGGCGCCCGCATAAGGTGTCAATACGCTACGGGCAAGGGATCCAGCGAGCGCCAAATATACCAAGTTGCCACGGTGCTGAAGGGGCTCCATGCCTGGGCCACCTCGCGTGCATCACTGCGGCTGACCGGCTCCCCCGAAAAATAATTCTTGCTGATCCCGTTGATCAACCCCACATCATCTAGAGGCAGCACATTGGGCCGCATCAGGTGAAAAATCAGAAACATCTCGGCCGTCCATCGACCAATACCACGAATGGCAACCAGCTCGGCAATGATGGCCTCGTCGTCCATGCCCTGCCAGTCTTTGACATGAACCGAACCGGCGTCGAAGTGCAAGGCCAGGTCCACAAGGTACTCGACCTTGCGTGCGGACAGACCAGCCGCACGCATGTCGTCCACCTTGAGCTTGAGCACACCCGTGGGGGTGAGCCGGCGCGAGAGTTTGGAAAACTTGTCCCAGACCGATTGGGCCGCCTTGACCGAAATTTGCTGCCCCACAATCGAGCGCGCGAGCGTGACAAAAGCATCGCCGCGAGACTCCAGAACCGCATCGCCAAACTGGGGAATGATTTTCTTCATCACCCGGTCCTTGCGCGACAAGTGTGCACAGGCCTCGGCCCAATAGGAAGGCGTCACGATGAGGGGCGCTTTGCTCACGCCTTGGCCTCCCAGGTGGTACCCGAAGGCGAGTCCTTGAGCACGATGCCCTGCGCCAGCAAATCGTTGCGGATACGGTCCGCCTCGGCAAAGTTCTTGGCGGCCTTGGCTTGTGCACGGGCCAGGATGTGCGCCTCGATTGCAGCCTCGTCCACCCCGGCGCCGGACTGGAGGTAGCTCGTGGGGTCTGACTGCAACAAGCCCAGCACACCGCCCAAGGCCTTGAGCAGACCCGCCAATTGCGGCGAACGGCTGCGGTTGACTTCACTGGCCAGATCGAAGAGCACCGCTACAGCCTCGGGTGTGCCAAAGTCCTCGTCCATGGCCGCCTTGAAACGCGCAGCATGGGGCTCGGTCCAGTCAATAGTCACGTGCGCAGCATCCACCGCCTGCAAAGCGGTGTACAGACGGCGAAGCGCACCCCTGGCGTCCTGCAGGTGCACATCGCTGTAATTCAGCGGGCTGCGGTAATGGCTGCGCACCACAAAAAAGCGCACCGTCTCAGCGTCAAAAGCCTTGAGCACATCGCGAATGGTGAAAAAGTTGCCCAGGCTCTTGGACATCTTCTCGTTGTCCACATTGATGAAGCCGTTGTGCATCCAGTAGCGGGCAAAGGTGTTGTCACCCAGCGCGCCCTGGCTTTGGGCAATTTCGTTTTCGTGGTGAGGAAATTGCAGGTCTGCACCGCCGCCATGGATGTCAAAGGTCTCGCCCAGCAATTCGCAGCTCATGGCCGAGCACTCAATGTGCCAGCCGGGACGACCACTGCCAAAAGCGCTGTCCCATTTGCAGTCTTCAGGCTCGTTCGGCTTGGCTGATTTCCAGAGCACAAAATCCAGCGGGTCGTGCTTGCCGCCCTCATCAGTACTCACAGCCACGCGCTCGCCAGCGTTCAATTCGTCTAGAGACTTGCCGGAGAGCTTGCCGTAGCCGGGGAATTTGCGCACGGCGTAATTGACATCGCCATTGCCTGCGCGATAAGCCAGGCCTTTTTCCTCCAGTGTCCCGATCATGGACAGCATTTGCGGGACGTAGTCGGTGGCGCGCGGCTCGTGCTGCGGGCGCTCGATGCCCAGGGCGTCCGCGTCCTGGTGCAGGGCCTCAATCATGCGGTTGGTCAACTGGCGAATGGTTTCACCGTTATCCAGGGCGCGCTTGATGATCTTGTCGTCGATGTCAGTGATGTTGCGCACATAGGTCACCTTGAAGCCACTGGCTTTGAGCCAGCGCTGCACCACATCAAAGGCCACCATCGATCGGGCATGGCCCAGATGGCACAGGTCGTACACGGTCATGCCGCACACATACATGCGCACATGACCCGGTTCGATCGGGGCAAAAGGAACAAGGGAACGCGAGAGCGTGTTGTACAGACGCAAGCTCATGACAGGAATTCAGACAAAACAAAGGCCCAAACAATAGGGCCTGCAGACATACCGCCAACCAAGGATCGCAAAACGGTCATTCGGTACAATGGCCTCAGTATATCCCTGACCGAGCCCCCCGGGGTCCATCAACTGCTGATGTCCATTCACTTTTCCCCTGCGCGATGCTCGCAAATCTTCCTGGCCTGGGCGCTGGCCTGGGGCGTGCACACGGCAGCCCATGCGGACCCCTACCAGGACGTACAACGCTTGGTACGCAACCAGCAATGGACCCAAGCCCAACAGGCGGCCAGCACGCATCTGCAGAGCCACCCAGGTGATCCGCAAATGCGCCTGCTGCTCAGCCAGATTCAGTCTGGACAAGCAGACAACGCAGCCGCTCAGGCGACCTTGCAACAACTCACACTAGACTACCCCGAGTTGCCCGAACCCCATAACAACCTGGCTGCCCTCTATGCCGCCCAAGGTCGTCTGGATCTGGCGCTCTTGTCCCTGAAGGCAGCCATTGCGGCGCGGCCAGACTACGCCCTGGCGCTTGAAAACCTAGGGGACCTTTACCTCCAACTGGCCCTGCAAGCTTTCAACCAAGCTTCTGATGGGCCGGGTTCATCCAACAATCTCGGAGACAAGCGCGCCCGGCTGGGCGCCTTGATCAAGTCAGCCCCCTGAGACCCCCTCTTTGACGAAAGCACAGTCATGAACCGAATGCGTTTTTTTCGCTGGCTTGCAGCTTTCTTGCTGGTCTGCACCGCAGTCAGCCATGCACAGACACTGCCACGCGTACAGATCGTGACCAACATGGGCAGCATCGAAGCCGAGCTTTACCCGGAAAAAGCCCCTAAAACAGTCGCCAACTTTCTGCAGTACGTGCATGAGAAGCACTATGACCAGACCATTTTTCACCGCGTGATCAGTAACTTCATGATCCAGGGCGGCGGCTACGACAACAATTACCGCCCCCGCCCAACCCGTACGCCTGTCCTGCACGAGGGACGACAGGCCTTGTCGGGCGGTCTGAAAAATGTCACAGGCACCCTCGCCATGGCCCGCACCAACGACCCACACTCGGCCACCGACCAGTTTTTCATCAACGTGGTCGACAATGCTTTCCTGGACCCCACCCCCATCCCAGACGGCGACCCCGTGGCCAAGTTCGAATATCAGGGCCGTGTCTACACAAACATCGCCCGCGCCCAATTGCTGGGAGCACCCCAGCTCTACGGCTACACCGTGTTTGGCCGAGTCGTCCAGGGCATGGATGTGGTCAACCGCATCCGCAGCGTACCCACCGGCACGGGCGGCCCTTTCCCGACAGATGTGCCCCGCACACCTGTCATCATTCAATCCATCACTGTTCTACCCTGAAACACCATGAGCAATCCCCAAGTTGAACTGCACATCACCGGTCTCGGCACCATCACCCTCGAACTCGATGCCGAAAAAGCACCCAAGTCGACCGAAAATTTTCTGGCCTATGTGAACAAGGGTCATTACAACAACACGATCTTTCACCGTGTGATTCCTGGCTTCATGGTGCAAGGCGGCGGCTTTGAACCCGACATGAAGCAAAAGCCCACCGATGCCCCTATCGAAAACGAGGCCAACAACGGCCTCAAGAACTCCAACTACACCATTGCCATGGCCCGTACGCAGGCCCCTCACTCAGCCACAGCACAGTTCTTTATCAACGTGGCTGACAACGAGTTTCTCAATCACACCGCGCCCTCCCTACAAGGCTGGGGCTATGCCGTGTTTGGCAAAGTCGTCAAAGGCACCGAGGTGGTCGATCAAATCAAGGGGGTCAAGACGGGTCGCAACGGCTTCCATGACGATGTGCCCAAGGAACCGGTCATCATCGAAAAGGCTGTAGCTCTCTAAACGCCGCCCATGGCTGGCACGCGCATGACGCCCTTGCCTGTGAACAGCCTTTCTGCGCCTGCCGCCTGGCAGCGCTTGGATGTCATCGCTGACCTGCATCTGCAGGCCAGCGAACCTCAAACCTTTGAAGCTTGGGCGCATTACATGCGCCACGCCCAGGCCGATGCTGTGTTCATCCTGGGTGACCTGTTCGAAGTCTGGGTGGGCGACGACGCAGTGTCCTCAGACCCTTTTTTGCAAAGCTGTTTGCAAGTGCTGCACGCCGCGAGCCAGCAATGCACTGTGCTGTTCATGCCCGGTAACCGGGACTTTCTGGTGGGCCAAGACCTGCTCAATCGGTACGGCGTTCAACACCTGGCTGACCCCTGCTGTCTGACGTGGGGCCACCGCCGCTGGCTGCTGTCACACGGCGATGCCCTGTGCCTGGAAGATACAGACTATCAGGCCTTTCGCAAGTCATGCCGATCGACCGCATGGCAAACAGATTTCCTGGGGCGCCCCTTGTCTGAGCGACAAGCCTTGGCACAGCAGATGCGTCAAGCCAGTCGTGCGCATCAGGCCCGGCAAATTCGCTACGCCGACCCGGACACCGCTTTGAGCCTTGAATGGTTGGACAGCTGCAAGGCGAGCACACTGATTCACGGCCACACACATCGGCCCGCAGACCATCTGCTGGACCCACACCATCAGCGAATTGTGCTCAGCGATTGGTGCCTGGACCACACGCCCCACCGGTCACAAGTACTACGCTTACATGCCGATGGTGAACTCGAACGCCTGACGCCTGTTCAAGCCTGCGCAGAGGTCGGCCAGGTCAGCCGCACGCGCAACCCGCCCAAAGCAGGGCTTCGATCGACCTGAACCTGCAAACTTTCACGCTGGGCAATGCGACGAATGATGGACCAGCCCAGTCCGCTGCCTTCGCGCGATGAGGCCACCCTGAAAAAACGGTCGCCCAGACGGTGCATGTGCACATCACTCAGACCCGGCCCTGCATCTTCCACCTCCAGCATCGGGGGTGAAAGCTGCCAGCGCACATGGACCTGTGCGCTCTTGTGGCTGTAGCGCACGGCGTTGTCCACCAAATTACGCACCAGGATGGCCACACGCACGGCATCTGTGCGCAAAAGCAGTCGCTGTGGTCCGTTCAGATCAATGCCTCCCCCCGACTGCAGGGCTTGTGGCACCAATTGAGCCAGCACCTGGCGAGTGGGCTCCATCACATCAACAGCGGCCATCGTCTGTACTGGCGCTTGTGCATCCAGTCGCGCCAGCTCCAGCAATTGCGCCACCAGGTGAGTGGCACGGTCACAGCCCTGCAGTACTGCTTGCAAGGCTTGCCGACGCTCGTCATCCTGGGCCGCACCCTCAACCACCTGCGCTTGCATGCGGATGGCCGCGATCGGTGTGCGCAGCTCGTGGGCCGCATCTGCTGTAAAACGCCGCTCGTTTTCAATGTGTTCCTGCACTTGCACAAACAAACGGTTGAGGGCATCGATCAAAGGCTGAACCTCGCTCATGGCCGACACATCGGCCTGCAAGGGCTGCAACGCCTGGGCATGGCGCATGGCCACGGTCTGCCCCAACGTGCGCAGCGGCGTCATCGCCCGCATGACCAGCCAGCCGATCCACAGCGCCAGCACAGGTAATCCGATCAAGACAGGGCCCACCGCACTTTGCAAACCAGCGAGCAAGATTTCCCGCCGCGCCGACGACAGCTCCGCCACCAGGACCCAGACATCCGGCTCGTGGCCCTGAGTGGCAAACACCCGCCAATGCTCACCGTTGATGGTTTGGTCGGTGAAGCCCTTCACACCTAAAGGCACCAACCGCTGAGTCGGTGCGCGGGCCGACTGGCCCAGCAGCTCCTGTTCGTGCCAGATCTGGAAGGCGACCTTAGCCTGGTACTTGTGCAGCACGGGATCAACCGTAAAGTCGTCATCATCATGGCCAGCCTGTGCGGCCAGCACCGTTGCAGTCTGAGCCAAGTGCGCATCCAGCAGTTCGCTGAGCTCATGGGACGTTCGCCACCAAGTGGAGGCCAGCACCAGCAGCCACACCACGGCTGTGGCCAACAACAGCCTCCAGGTCAGCCGCCACTGCAGCGAGTAGGGCTTTCTCAGAGATGCGCTCATGCCCCCTCTCCGCGTGGTTTGACCAACTTGGGCATCATGTAGCCTACGCCGCGAATGGTTTCAATCACCCCCGCGTGAAGCTTTTTGCGCAGGTGGTAGACATGCACTTCCACAGTGTTGCTGCTGACCTCGGCCCCCCACTGGTAGAGCTGCTGCTCGACCTGGTCGCGGGTCAGCACCCGCCCGGCATGGAGCATGAAGATTTGCAACAACTCGTACTCGCGGGCGGAAAGCTCTACCAGCGCATCATCAAGTCGTACCTGTCGGGCAACTGGGTCCATGCGCAAGGCGCCCGCCGCCCACTCCGGTTCGGCCACACCATGCGAGCGGCGCACCAGCGCCCGCAAACGAGCCGCCAGTTCCAGCAAGTCAACGGGTTTGACCAGATAGTCGTCCGCCCCTGCATCCAAGCCTGCAATGCGGTCAGGCACACCATCGCGCGCCGTCAGCACCAGCACTGGCGTACTCAGCTTGCGTGCACGCACAGCGGCCAGACACTGCATGCCATCCTGTCGGGGCAAGCCCAGATCCAGCACTGCCGCCTGGTACTGGCCCGTCAACAGCTCGCGCTCAGCCGCGACCCCATCGCGTACCCAGTCAACCATGAAGCCTTGCTGCTGCAAACCCGCACGCAGGCCGGCACCCAGCAGTTCATCATCTTCAGCCAACAGTACACGCATTTTTTCTCCTGTGATTGCATTGTGCCGTCAGATCACGCCAGACCTAACCACACCCAAAATGCAAGGATACCCAGCACCAACAGCGCTGCAATCCAGGTGTAGTTATGACGAACCAGGTCTGGACCCACATCGCGCACCCGACCCGTCAACATGGGCAGCGCCAGGTTTTTGCGGCGCAACACACTGATCACCAGCACCAGTGCTACATGCAGCAGGACCCCCATGAGCATCCCTTGTGCAAGCGCATCGTGCAACTCGCCCCACAGGTCGCTCCAACCCATCAGGTCCTGGTCAGCGCTCATGCCACTCAGCACCAGGGGCAGCATGCACACCAGCACCAGCACAACGCTACCCGCCAGCATTGGCGCTTGGAGCCGCATCAAAAAGGGCTGCACACTGGCCGAGGGTTGGGTCAAAAGACGGATGCTCAGCACCTTGTGCTTGAGCACTCCCCATCGAACCGGGCGCGGCCCCACCCATCCCCACAGCACGCGCACAAGAAACAGCACGCCCAGGGTGTAGCCCATGGCGATATGCAAGGCCATGGTGCGCTCACTCTCTGCGGTGATGTAGCCGACCGTGAAAGACAGAGCCATCAAGCCATGCAGGGTTCGCGTCATCAGATCCACAGTACGTCGCCCTGCGGGTCGAGCCCCGGTGACCTTGGCCGATTCAGCGTGGGATGCGGACATGGTCTTCATCGTAATCCCCCTGGTCAGCGCGCAGATGGCACGCAGCACACTGCGCCCTACTGCGCACACTGGCGCGCTGCCACACGGCAGAAGACACCTCCCTGTGCTTGCGCTCGAACCATGCCGAGCGGGTGATCCGGTCTTCAGCCGGGGGCTGAACCACTCGGCTTGAAGTCCCCGCGTGTGTACTGAGCCACTGGGTCAACTCGGTCACCGTTTTGGGATCAAGCGAGGCGTCAACGCCAAAGTGACGATCGAGGCCGGACATGATGCGACGCCAGGAACCCGCGGGCAACATGGACGGCAAATAGGCCGTGTGACAGGCGCTGCACTCCTGCTTGTAACTGGCGATCAGGTTCACACGATGCTCAAACTCTGAAGCCTGCGCAATGCCCAGCGCCCCACCAAAGAACAAGCCCAGCAGCATCGCTTTTTTGAGACACACAGTCATGGCTTGACCCCCACCAGATATGCCAGGACATCGGCTTTCTCGATAGGCGTGCACTCGCGGGAGAGCACGTCCTTGCAATTGCGACGAAACCATTTATCCACCTTCGCATCATCGATCAGTCGCTTGGCGTTGGTCGCAGGAGCCAGGGGCTCAATGGCCTTACCGGTGCTGGCGTGCTTGCCCATCTGTGTGGGCGGCATACCGTGACAGCTGGCGCAAGACCAGTCGTTGCCGTGCTTGCTGTTGAAAAACTGCTCGCCTCGCGCCGCTACGCCGGCTTGACCGGCCAGCTGCTCCCAGCGGCGAAGTTGGGATTGGGCATCGGCCGCATAAGCCGTGGCGCTTAGCGCCAGGACACAGGCCAGGCTCAACACTTTTTGAATCTTCATCTGCTCTCCTTCCCGAATGGCATGACTCCAGTCTAGAAAGCGAAGATGAAAAAGCCCTGAAGACCTTCGCCTTCAGGGCTCTCCTTGTACAACCGAGCAGGCTCGATCAGCCTTTGAGCAACGCCTTAAGCACTGCTTGCAGACGTCTTGCACGGCCTCCTTCATGCGGCTCACTGAGCACCTTGGCGACATCCTGAGCCCAGGTCTCGACAGGTCCAGGTTCGTTGCGACGGGTCAGCAGCTGAAGCTGCAAGGCGCGGCGAGCATCGAGTTGCTCGGCCGGTGTCGGAGTTTGTGCAGCCATCTCCAGACGCAGCAAAGCGGTATCCCCGGCGCCCGATGCAGGGGCATGCTCCAGGGCCTGTCGCCAAGCCTGACGATGGGCGGCGGTGACACTGCGGCCGAGCTGCTGAGCTGCAGGCAAGGCTTCGGGGTTGCGATCCTGCCAGCTCGCCAGCAGTTGGGTGATGACTTCACCATGGGCCTGCGCCTGCAATTTGCGCAAGGCCATTTGGGCATGTTCCATGGCCTGCCGCTGGGCGCGGAAGGCCGCATCAGCCAGACGCGGCGCACGCGGTCCTTCATCACGACGAGGACGTCCATCGTCGCGTCGTCCATCGCGACCATCACGGCTGCCAAAAGGTTTGCGCCCTGCCTCTTTGCTGGCAGGCGTTGCGGGGCGCAAGGCACCGGGACGGTCGTCTCCGCGCACAGCGACCACCGCCTTCGGTGCAGTGGCAGGTGGCGCAGCATTGTGCTCGTCAGCCGTATCTGGCGCACCTTCATCGGATGGAACCACGGCTGACTTTTGCAGGGCAGCCGCAGGCGCTGTGGGCTGCAAACGTTGCGCCTGCAGCGCCGCCTCCAGCGCTTGCATGGCCTGACGAATGGCGGAAGCATCCCCGCTGGCATTGGCCTGCTCCAGCGCTTTGGCCGCTTCCAGCACCGCCTGGTCTTGTGGACTCAGTGCGACGTGTGGCGCACGTTCACGCACAGGCCCTTTGCGCTGGAAAGCCTGGTCAATCGGCGCACGGAAACTTTCCCATAACTTTTGTTCAACCCGACGCTCCAGCGGCACTTTTTGGGCTTCAGCTTGCCAGGTAAGTTGCAGCTGTTTGACCGCATCAATGTTCAAGGGCACGACCTCTGCCAACGCCTTGGCTTGCTCGATGAGCTGATGACGTATAGCCAAGGATTGCTTTTGCGCCGCGTGCAAGCGAGCACCGGCCAACTTATAAGCATCTTTCCATTGCTGCTGAAGTTGAGCAAACGCTTTTTCGCTCATGTGTCCTGCATGGCGCCAGCGTTCGGAGAAATCGTGCAAGGCACGAATGTGCCCACGCCAGTCATCGCCCTGACCTTCCTGCTGGGTCCACGTTTGCAGCTCCTGCATCAAGTCCGCACGGCGTTTGCGGTGCTCGCCTGCCTCCTGTTTGAGCTGGCCCAGCCAGCCTTCGACGGTGGCATAGGCCGCATTGCAAGCGTTGTCGAAACGACGCCACAAGCCATGGTTGGGAAAACCGCCCTGGTCGGCCGTTTTCCATTCCAGGCGCAACTGCCGAATCGCTTCCTGCATCTTGCGTCCGGTCAATGCAGGCACGCGAACTGCAGCAGGTTTAACCGCTGGCTCGGTTTCTGCCGAGGTTGAAGCCGTCTCGCTTTCAGCCCCGACGCCGGGCTCTGACGCCGCTACAGATAAGGGCTCAACATGCGTTGCAGGCGCGTCCACCATCAAGGCTTCAGCACGTTGCACGAGCGCCTGTCGCAGCTGATCAGCTCGCCAGCGTTGCCAGCCCTCCTGATCCCCGGAGGCGATCAGGGCCTCGTGCACACGGGCGTCCAGTGCATGGTCCATGACCTGGCCATGGTCCTTGAGCACCGTACGAAGCGACGCTACGGTTTCGGCACTGCCTTGGCCTTCCTGGATTTGTGACTCCACCGACTTCAACACCTGCTCGACAGCGGCAGTGGCCTGCGTACGTAGCTGTTGACGCTGCTGCGCGTCAGCCGGCTGGCGAGCAGGTTTGCTGACTGCAGCAGGCGTGGCAGCGACCTGCACCACTTCGCCTCGCGCACGTCGCACCTCGTCAGCCCACACGGGTACAGGGGGCAGCGCCTGTGTCGCGTCCTGCAGCGCCTGCACAGCCTGGTTCAAAGCTTGCTCAAACCCACTCCATACGGCTTGCAGTTGGTCATGCGCAGCCTGCAGCTGCACCGGCAACTTCATGTCCACGCTGGGCCAGTCGGCGTGCAACTGCAACTGCTGCATTTGGCCACGCCACTGCGCCACGTCATGCGCCAGCACCTCCTGCGCGGCCTGGGCCTCTGTCAAAGGTTTGGTCGACAGCACTTCCACGCGCTGGGCAAGCAACACAGCCGCTTCGCGCTCCACCATGATCTGATGCTGCAGCTCTTCGATCAAACGGACTTTTTCGGCCAACGCCACTTTCAAGGCAGCCAGGGGTTCGCGTGACAAGGGTGCACCTGCCTTGGCCGCATCACGTTGCCAGGCCATCGCGTCAGCCATGTTCAGCCGCTCCCCGGCGAGCAGGGCCTGCGCGCGCTCCGCCCATTCGTGCACCAACGCCTCCTGCTGACCCTGACGCTTGTGTTCGTCCAGTCGTTCCTTGAGCAGTTTGGCGGCCCCTTTGTCCTTGTGACTCATCTGTAGAAAGACGTCCTGAACCAGAGCGATGTCTGGCTCGGTGCCAAGCCACTGACGCAAACAGGCACTGCGATCACCGGTGGTCGCTGCCGAAAATGCGCCTTGGGTCAATTGATCAAGCGCATCCAAATCATGAGAAGGGGTCGAAGTCACCGCTGCTGGTCCCTGAAAAAAAGTGTTGTCTACAGCCTCTTAATGTAACAAGGCTTGATCCGGCCTTGGGCCGGGCCGGGCCAGCGCGTCATTCATTTGAGTTATCAAAGTTTAATTCCTCATGATTGACCGGTTATTAACAAGGCAAGACAATCACCGTCCTATGTCTGAACGTACTCCGTTAGACCGTGTCAAGCTGGTGCTCCAAACAGGAGTGCAAGACATCCGGGAAGGCTTTGTGGTGATGCTGCGCCACTCGCTGGCCCTGCTGGGTTTGACAGTGATGGTGCTGCTGCTGGCCTTTATGGCCAGACCCGAGCTGCGCACCACGGTCAGTGAAAAAACCATGGCCTGGCTGCAAAACCAGCTGCCTGAAGGCGCATTTGCGGCCGATGACTTCCTGGGTCGCTCCCTGGCCTCCGACCTCAAAGGCCTTGATCGCGACCAGGTGGCCGTGGCCCGCTGGCTCAGTCGGCGCTACAAAATAGCCGCAGAACCTCTGGCCGCCCTGATTGGCGAGGCCCAGACCCTGGGCATCAACACCCAACTGCCTCCCAATCTGATTTTGGCCATCATGGCGGTGGAGTCAGGCTTCAACCCTTACGCCATGGGCACCAAAGGGGCCATGGGCTTGATGCAGATCGTGCCCGGCGAGCTCAGTTCCAGCCTGAGCAGCTTTGGCGGCAAATTGGCCACCTACGACCCTTTGACGAACATGCGTCTGGGCACACGCCAGCTGCAATCGATGGTGCAAGACAGCGGCTCGCTGGAGACCGGCATTCAACGATACGGCGCCCAATCGGGTCAGTCTGACACCCAGGCGTATTTGCAGCGCGTTGCAGCCGAATACCTTCAACTGGAAAAAGTTGCCCGCAAGGAGCCTGTGCCCGAAATGCTGGGCATCTCACCACGCAGCTCCTGATCGCCCCGACAGGACGCTCTCCAGTACACTACGGGTGTGCACAACTGGCGATAGGGTCCAGCATGAATTGCGGACCTGACGTGGACATGGCGACAACGCCACCAACCACTGGGGAGTGCGCAGCAGCGCGGGCCTGCCCCCTGCTTTTTGCCGTTCGCCTGGGCAGCCCTTGTCAGCGCTTTTTGCAAGCCGCGCCAAGGCTCCATCTTTAAAGGACTGCCATGTACAACCGCAACATCCTGATTGAACAGACCGATCCCGAACTGTTTGCCGCCATCCAGGCCGAAAACGCCCGCCAGGAACACCACATTGAGCTGATCGCCAGCGAAAACTACGCTTCGCCCGCCGTCATGGCCGCCCAGGGCAGCCAGCTCACCAACAAATACGCCGAGGGCTACCCCGGCAAGCGCTACTACGGTGGCTGCGAATTCGTCGACGTGGCCGAGCAACTGGCCATTGACCGTATCAAGCAAATCTTTGGCGCCGAAGCCGCCAACGTGCAGCCGCACTGCGGCGCGTCGGCCAACGAGGCTGTGTTCCTGGCCTTCCTCAAACCCGGCGACACCATCATGGGCATGAGCCTGGCCGAAGGCGGTCACCTGACCCACGGTATGCCGCTGAACATCTCGGGCAAGTGGGTCAACGTCGTCTCCTACGGCCTGAATGACAAGGAAGAGATCGACTACGACGCGATGGAAGCCAAGGCGCGCGAGCACAAGCCGAAGCTGATCGTGGCGGGGGCGAGTGCCTATCCCCGCGAGATCCCGCACGGCCGGTTCGCCGAGATCGCGCGGGAGGTCGGTGCGAAGCTGATGGTCGAC
>JALRIL010000078.1 GCA_023255445.1 Limnohabitans sp.
ACCGCAGCTACCGCAACGAAGGCATCTCGGTGCGCCACAACCCCGAGTTCACCATGATGGAGTTCTACGCGGCCTACTGGAACTACCAGGACCTGATGTGCTTTACCGAACAACTCATCCGCGACGCTGCCATGAATGCCGCTGGCACCCTGCAGTTGAGCTACGGTGGCCGCGCCGTCGACCTGTCCAAGCCCTTTGCACGCATGACGATTCGTGAGGCCATTTACGCCCACACCGAAGCTGGCGCCCATGTCGACGATGCCGCCTGGCTCATCAGTGCCTTGAAAAAGCTGGGCATGACCGAAGAAAAAGACAAGCTGTCCGCGCGCAGCCTGGCCAGCCTGCAAGTGCTCTATTTTGAAGAAACCGTGGAAGACAAGCTCTGGGAGCCCACCTTCATCATGGAGCACCCCACCGAGATCAGCCCGCTGGCCCGTGCCAATGATGCCCGCCCCGAGGTGACCGAGCGCTTCGAGCTCTACATCACTGGCCGCGAATTCGGCAACGGCTTCTCCGAGCTGAACGACGCCGAAGACCAGGCCGCCCGTTTCCACGCCCAGGTGGCCGCCAAGGACGGTGGCGACGACGAGGCCATGTTCTTCGACCATGACTTCGTGCGCGCCCTTGAATACGGCATGCCGCCCGCTGGCGGCTGCGGCATCGGCATCGACCGCCTGATGATGTTGCTGACCGACAGCCCCAGCATCCGCGACATCATCCTGTTCCCGGCCCTGCGCCGCGAGCACGAGTTAGGCTGATCAGCCTCTGTTTTCAGGCAAGCGAGGTGCACGTTCGTGTACCTCGCGCACTTCCACGTCCACCACATCCTCCGTGCTGGCTGAGCTCTGCTCGAACGGTGTCTCCATGCCTGTCGCACCCCAGCGCGCACGGTTGCGCATCTGACCAAACTGCTGCCAGACCATGACCACCTGAGGTTTTTGCCCGGTCAGCAACCAGCGTACGCTGGCAAACAGCACATACACGCCCAAGGCCAGCAACAAGCCCGCCATAAAGGCCAGGCCCAGCATGGCCATGAAGAACCGGGCCAGCCACTGCAGCAACACATTCATCAGGGAACTCCTATTCAGGGCAGGCGGTCCAGCGCCTGCATGTAGTCTCGCGCGCGCACCAGCTCATCCCAGGGTCTCGAGGGAACGCGCGGCATCAAGGACAGACGGCGCTCTTCGCTGGCTTCATCGGGCACCCAACGGCCTTTGAGTTGCGCTTCGGCCAAGCCGTCCAGCACCGCGTCGAGTTCAGCACCATCGTTGACCGTGGAGCGGTTGCACAACAGGGTCAGATCGCACCCCGCCTGCAAGGCAGCCAGGACAGCTTCGGTGTAACTGAGCTCGCGACCGTTCATTTGCCGCGCTGCAGCCATGGACAAATCGTCCGTGCACACCACACCGTCAAAGCCCAGCTGCCCACGCAAAATGTCCTGAATCCAGCGTTCGGAAAAACCGGCAGGACGCTCATCAACCTTGCTGTAGATGACGTGTGCAGGCATCACCGCTGTGAGCACACTGCCCAGCCAGGTGTAGGGTAAAGCATCGTCTGCCAAAATGGCTTTGAGGCTACGCTTGTCCACCGGCAGGGCCACGTGCGAGTCAGCCTTGACGGCGCCATGTCCAGGAAAGTGTTTACCGCAATTGGCCATACCCGCCTGCAACAAGCCTTGCATCAAGCTGCGTGCCAACAAAGCCACCATGCGCGGATCGCGGGCAAAGGCACGGTCACCAATCACGCCACTTTCACCATGGTCGAGGTCAAGCACCGGTGTAAAGCTGAAATCCACGCCGCAAGCTCGCAACTCGCTAGCCAGCACAAAGCCCGCCGAAGTGGCCGCTTCGCAGGCTTTCAAGGCCCCAGAGCCCGGCATGCCTTTTCCGTCTTGCAGCCACATCTCGCCCAACGCACGCATCGGCGGCAGGTGGGTAAAACCATCGGTACGAAAACGTTGCACGCGGCCACCTTCGTGGTCCACGGCGACCAACACATCGGGGCGGATGCTTTTGACCTCTGCGCACAACTCGGTCAATTGGGACCGGCTTTGCCAGTTGCGACCAAACAAAATCAGGCCGCCCACCAACGGGTGCTTCAAGCGCCGGCGGTCGATCTTGGTGAGCGAGGTGCCGGCAATGTCCAGTATCAGGGGGGCGTGTTGTGTCATGTTTTGCTCTTTCAGATCAGGCCAAACCGGTTCAATTCAAGCGGTTTCGACCACGCAAAAACTGGCGGCGTATTCGCTCTCGTCGGTCACGGTGATGTGGGCCTTCAGTCCCTTGGCTTCAAACCAGGCTTTCAGCTCCCCATGCAGCACGATGTAGGGCTGCCCGCTGGGCAGCTTGCCCACTTCGCACGAGCGCCAGGTCATGGGCATGCGCATACCCAGCCCAATCGCTTTGCTGAAGGCCTCTTTGGCTGAAAACCGTGTGGCCAGGTAGCGCACACCCCGCTCGGGCCAACGTGCGCTGCGATGCTTCCAGGTGACCATTTCAGCTTCGGACAACACCTTGGAGGCAAAGCGTTCACCATGCTTGTCCAGGCTCGCGCGAATGCGACGAATGTCGCAAATGTCGGTGCCGATGCCGTAAATCATTGTTTCAAGCAGTCCAAATAGGCTTGCACAGTGGCCGCGTAGCCCAACTCCAGCGCATCGGCCATGAGGGCGTGCCCAATCGAGACCTCTTGCAAACCCGGCACGGCTTGGACAAAAGGAGGCAGGTTGTCGCGGTTGAGGTCGTGGCCCGCATTGAGCCCCAGCCCCACATCCAGCGCGGCTCGTGCGGCTGCGGCGTAGCGCTGCAGTTGCGCCGCCTGTTCGGGCGTGCCCCAGGATGCGGCATACGGCTCGGTGTAAAGCTCCACACGGTCTGCCCCCACGGCGCGAGCAGCGGCCATCTGCTCAGGCACCGGATCCATGAACAGGCTCACACGTATGCCCAGGTCCTTGCATTCATCGATCAAGGGTTTCAGGCGCTGCGCGTCCTGCGGAAACGTCCAGCCATGGTCACTGGTGAACTGACCTTCACTGTCGGGTACAAACGTGACCTGGTGCGGACGGACTGCACGCACATGCGCCATCAGGTTGTGAAACGGGTTGCCTTCAATGTTGAATTCGCGATCGGGCCAAGCCTGCATGAGTGCGGCCAGGTCATCGACATCGGTGGCGCGTATGTGCCGTTCGTCCGGGCGCGGGTGAATGGTGATGCCCTGCGCTCCCGCTCGCAAACACAATTCGGCTGCGCGCGTGACACTGGGAATGCCCAGATGGCGCGAGTTGCGCAACAGGGCCACCTTGTTGACATTGACGGACAGCGACACTGCGCCAGAAACAGGAGTGTTCATAGGTTTTGAAGGTCCAACATCATTTGACGGGTCTTGAGGGCGCCCACGCCACAATGGTGCGTCAGCAATTGCCGCAGCATGGTGCGCAAAGCCACCAAGGCCAATTCAGGCCGCTGCCAAAGCACCGACAGCGGCTGACCGGCCTGCATGGCTGTGTGCAGGGCTAGCCATTGCGCACCGTTTAAATGGTAACGGTCATCAGGCCCCGCCTGACGCAACCCTGCCTCGGGCACCAAGGCATAGTTTTGCTCTGGATCGAGCGCTTTCAGGGTCAGGGTTTGTGCATCGAGCACGGGCAGCAAACCCAACGCTCGCAAAAGCAGCAACTCAAAAGCCCGTAAAGCAGGTTGCAGCAACGCGGTCTGAGCGCTGGCCAGCAAAGCCACCGTGGGCGCGTAGACATCAAACACCTGCACATGAGGGTCGTCGCGGGCGAGCAATCGCATCAACAACTCGTTGAGGTAGTAGCCCGAGAGCAAGGCCTCACCCGTGGGCATCACATGGCCACCCACCCAATCGACTGACTTGAGGGTGCGGATGTCCGCATCGCCACCATAGCTGACCCGCAAGGGCTGCAAGGGCAGCAGCACCGACCTGAAACTGGAGCTGGGCTTTTTTACCCCCTTGGCCACCACAGCCACACGCCCTGCGTGACGCGTGAACATCTCCAGAATCAGGCTGCTTTCGCTCCAGTCATAGTGGTGCAGCACATACGCTGGCTCATCCCCGATGCGTTTGGTGGCCATGGGTTGTGCCTGTCGTGCGGCCTGAGGCTTTACTCGTAACCGAAAGAACGCACGCGAGCCTCATCGTCGGCCCAACCCGAGCGCACTTTGACCCACAGCTCAATGAACACCTTGGCGTCCATCAGCTTTTCCAGCTCCTGCCGGGACTCCATGCCGATGCGCTTGAGTTTTTCGCCCTTGTCACCGATGACCATGGCTTTATGGCTGTCGCGCTCCACCACAATGGTGGCAGCAATACGCACCATCCGGTTCGCCGTGCGACCAGGTTCTTCTTCAAACTTGTCAATCACCACCGTCGAGGTGTAGGGCAGCTCATCGCCGGTCAAACGAAACAGCTTTTCACGCACGATTTCGCTGGCCAGGAATTTCTCGCTCCGGTCCGTCAGCTCGTCGGGCGAATACCACCAACCTTGTTCGGGCAAGTACTTCTCACAGATGCCCAGCAGCCGCTCGATGTCTTTAGGGTTCTTGGCCGACATGGGCACAAATTCAGCAAAAGCGTGGCGCTCCTGCATGTCGCGCAGCCAAGGCGCAATCTCGGCGCGGCGATGGACGGCGTCAAGCTTGTTGGCCACCAGCAGCGTGGGGATGTTGGCTTTGAGCAAGGACAAAACCTTGGCATCGGCCAAGGTAAATTGACCGGCCTCAACCACGAACAAGACCAGGTCCACATCACCCACCGCACCCATGACGGTTTTGTTCAGCGACTTGTTCAACGCGGTGCTGTGGCGTGTCTGAAAGCCTGGTGTATCGACAAATACGAACTGGGTCGCGCCTTCGGTACGCATACCCGTGATGCGGTGACGCGTGGTCTGTGCCTTGCGCGATGTGATGCTGATTTTTTGCCCTACCAGTGCATTGAGCAAGGTGGACTTGCCGACGTTCGGCTTGCCCACAATGGCCACCAGACCGCAGCGCTGCGGTCCTGCTGTAGGCTCGGGCGCAACCTCAGTCACGGTTGACGAGACTTGTGCATCCGTTGCAGACCGCGGCTGTACGGTCACGCCAGGAATGTCGATGGCGCGACGACGCATACGCTCGTGCGGCGTGGACTCGGGCAAAGCATCTTGGTCGGTCATCCTTGGGCTCCTTGGTTCAGGATGGTGAGCAAGGCGGCAGCGGCGGCCTGCTCTGCGGCGCGGCGCGATGCCCCGGTGCCACGTTCATGTTGTTTCAGGTCAGGCACTTCGCAGGCCACTTCAAAGGTTTGCCGATGTGCAGCGCCAGTGGTGCCGATCACGGTGTATCGCGGCAGGGGCAGTTTGCGCGCTTGCAACCATTCCTGCAACTGGGTCTTGGGGTCTTTCTCGGCCGCCTGCATGTCTGGACGGATGTCGACCTGGGCAAACAGACGCTTCACCAGTGATTGCGCAGCATCGAAACCACCGTCCAGGTACACCGCGCCAATCAAGGCCTCCAGCGCATCGGCCAGGATGGACGCACGACGTGTACCGCCGGACTTCAACTCGCCCTCTCCCAGGCGCATGCGCCCTGGCAAGTCCAGGAGCAGTGCCAGCTGATGCAATGTTTCTTGCTTAACCAGGTTGGCACGCACGCGGGACAAATCGCCCTCGGGCAAGTTGGCCAGTCGGTCAAACAGCAGGTGCGCGACCACCAGATTAAGCACCGAATCGCCCAGAAATTCGAGCCTTTCGTTGTGATCCGCCCCAAAGCTGCGGTGGGTCATGGCCTGCAGCAGCAGACGGGTATCGCGAAAGGCGTAGCCCAGGCGAACTTGCAAATCGGCCAGAGCGGCGGGTGCGGTCATGATGCGCGCCCCATCAGTCAAACGATCCGATGCGCTTGAGATTGCCAAAATTCATCCACACAAAGAACGCCTTGCCCACAATGTTGGCATCGGGCACAAAACCCCAATAGCGTGAATCGAGTGAATTGTCGCGGTTGTCGCCCATCATGAAATAGTGACCTTCAGGAACCTTGCACACCACGCCTTCAACACTGTAGCGGCACTGATCGCGAAAGGGAAAATCTCCCACGCCAGGAATGAACGCAGGGCGGTCGTTGTCCTGAATGAGCAGGTGAGGTTTGTCACCCAGGCTCTCACGCTCTTGCTTGAAGTAGCGCATGACCGACTCGTCAAAGAACTCGGGCAGGCTGGTGGTGGCCACCGGTTGACCATTGAGGGTCAGCTTCTTGTTGAGGTAAGCCACCTCGTCACCAGGCAAACCCACCACACGTTTGATGTAATCCACACGGGGATTGGGTGGGTAACGGAACACCATCACATCACCACGACGTACAGGCTCACCCTGTGTGATCTTGATGTTGGCCACAGGCAGGCGCAGGCCATAGTGAAACTTGTTGACCAGGATCAGGTCGCCCACCAGCAAGGTCGGGATCATGGAGCCTGAGGGAATCTTGAACGGCTCAAACAGGAACGAGCGCAGGATGAACACCACAGCGATGACTGGAAACAGTCCAGCGGTCCAATCCAGCCACCAGGGCTGCATGATCAGCTTTTCGCTGGCCGAAGACACATCCACATCGGTCTGCGCAATGCCCATGCGCGAGAGTTCATCGCGGCGCTGTGCGGCTTGTGCGTGCAATTGAGCCGCAGCTGCCTTGCGTTTGGGCAGGAACCACAGACGCTCGGCCACCCAGTACACACCCGAGACCAGCGTGGCCATGAGCATGAGCAGCGCAAAGTTACCCTCGAACATGCCCAGGTACCAGCCTGCGCCGTACGCCACAAAGGCGCCCAGAATAAACCCCGTCAATATAGGCATCAATCTTCCACCTGCAAAATGGCCAGAAACGCCTCTTGGGGCACCTCGACCGAGCCAATCTGTTTCATGCGCTTTTTACCCGCTTTCTGCTTTTCGAGCAGTTTGCGTTTGCGCGTGATGTCACCACCGTAGCACTTGGCCAGCACGTTCTTGCGCAAAGCCTTGATGCTCTCACGGGCAATAATGTTGGCACCGATGGCCGCCTGAATCGCCACGTCAAACATTTGGCGGCTGATGAT
>JALRIL010000054.1 GCA_023255445.1 Limnohabitans sp.
AAGACAACCACCGGCAAATGTGGGTGCCACCCGGCTTTGCCCACGGCTTTGTGGTGCTGAGCGAGTCCGCCGACTTTTTGTACAAAACCACCGACTATTACGCCCCTGCACACGAACGCTGCATTGCCTGGAACGACCCGGCCATCGGGATCAGTTGGCCTGCAGGCCTGACACCGCAGCTGTCAGCCAAGGACCAGGCCGGCTTACCGCTGGCTCAGGCCGAGGTGTTTGAATAATTGGGGTCAGATCCACTGCTGTCCGGAGATTCAACCTGCCATCTTCGTAAGCCATTGATTTAATTGCGGGTTTCTCATTTTCAATCGAAATCTATTTGAATAGTTCATTGCGCGGCAGCACACTTTGCTTTTTTGCGAGGTGCTCCCATGCACAAAGGCAAGCTTGTTTTTGCGCAGCTCAACGAACACCTCCCAAAGCCTGTTTTTCGCGACTGCGTCAAGCGCTATGCCGGGCGCTACCCTACGCTCAGCTTTTCGCACTGGGACCAACTCTTGTGCATGATGTTTGCCCAGCTCACAGCACGAACAAGCCTTCGCGACATTGAGCTTTGCTTGGGCGCTCACTCGCGCAAGCTTTACCACGCAGGGTTTCGCAGCCAGGTTGCCCGCTCCACTTTGGCCGATGCCAACGAACGACGAGACTGCCGGATCTTTGAAGACTTTGCCATGCACCTCATCGGTGTCGCTCGCAGTCGTTACGGCCAAGATGCTTTTGGGCTGGACCTGGATCAGAGTGTTTATGCCATCGACTCCACCACCATCGATTTGTGCCTGAGCTTGTTTGACTGGGCACCAGCAAGCAAGGGCCGTGCGGGTATCAAAGTGCACACGCTGCTTGACCTTCGCGGCAATATTCCCGCCTTCATTCAAATCACAGGTTCGCGTGCTCACGATGCCACCTTTTTGGACCATCTTCGCCTGGAGGCCGGCAGTTTTTATATCATGGACAGAGGCTACGTTCACATGGCGCGGCTCGTGCGCTTTTGCCATACGGGTGCTTTCTTTGTCGTGCGCTCCAAGTACCAATTGAAATACCGCGTCGTTAACGCCCTACCAGCCCCGCCAGCAACCCCTAGCCTTGCGATCCTTACCGATGAGTCTATCGAGCTGATCGGGCAACAAACGCACAAAACCTATACCTGGCCCTTGCGCAGAATCGAGTTCTACCTTGTCGAGCAAGCCCGCCACATCACGCTTTTGACCAACCATTTTGAATTGCCAGCGAGCCACATTGCCGAGCTTTATAAAAGTCGTTGGCAGGTCGAATTGTTCTTCAAGTGGATCAAACAAAACTTGCGCATCAAGGCATTTGTCGGCACCACCGCAAATGCGGTCAAAACCCAGATTTGGTGCGCTGTATGCACCTACGTGGTGGTGGCCATTGTCAAAAAAAGACTCGCGCTGCAGGGGTCAATGCACGCCATCTTGCAGGTCCTTAGCTTGTCCTTGTTCGAGGTCAAGCCGCTGGCCGAACTGCTCGGTGAGCAGTTGCTAAACGATGAAACCGGGGAGCCTGAGGCCCAGTTTTGTCTTTTCCCGGAAATCTCCGGACAGTAGTGGGTCAGATCCCAATTAAATCCGATGCGCCACGGTGGTCATGACCTTGGCGGCGCTGCGCATCAGGCCTTGCACCAGGGGCGGCAGCTGTACGGCGCCTTCGTGCTGGGCCATGCGGGCGTGCGCCATTTCGTCGGCCTTCATTTGCTCGACGATCGCGCGTGAGGCGGCGTCTGCCGCAGGCAGGCGCTCCATGTGGCTGGCCAGGTGAGCTTCGACCTGGTTTTCGGTTTCGACCACAAACCCCAAACTCACCTTGTCGCCGCCCAGCTTACCGGCTGCAAAGCCAATGGCAAAGGCACCGGCGTACCACAGGGGGTTGAGCAGGCTGGGCCGGTCGTCCAGCTGGCGCAGGCGCTCGAGCGTCCAGGCCAGGTGGTCGGTCTCTTCGCGGCTGGCGTCCATGAGCTTGGCTTGCAGCGCGGGGTTGCGGCTGGCCAGGGCCTGGCCGGTGTACAGGGCCTGCGCACAGACCTCGCCCACGTGGTTGACACGCATAAGGGCGGCGGCCTCGCGGCGCTCGGCTTCGGACATTTCTACAGTGACCACCGCCTGCGCGGGGTTGGCCCGGGCGGCGCGGGGCTCGGCCCACAGGGTGCGCAAAGCGCTGTCGGCAGCAAGGATGAGGGCGTCGGGGGTCATGGTTTTGAATTTAGCAATCTGTCAAACTCGGTAGCAACTGTGTTCACAGTTTGGAAAAAGAGTTCGCAGGCGCCTCGGGCTTCCAGCAGGTTGTCGAGAAACACCTGGGCGTCGAACATGTACTCGTGTACCAGGGCATTGCGCAGCCGACGCGCTGCAATAAAAGTATTGGCATCACTCAAGACCTCTGCCCGTTCGGCAAAAGCCAAGGTGTCAATCAGGGTTTTGGGCGATTCGCCGACCAGGGCCGCGTACCGGGGCAACAGCTTTTCCCCAATATGGTCTTGCAGGCGAGCAAAGCGGCTGACAAAAGCTTCTACCTTTTCGGCCAAAACCGGTTGTTCGCCAAGCGCGTTCACCCAGGCCAGGTCAATCGGAAGCGCAAACAAGGTTTGCTGGCTGTAGCGTAAATGAGCCGCTTCGCGCCGGGCAAGCTCCAGAGCCTGCTGCATGGCCGGCGCGTGTTCAGGCAAATAACGCAGCGTCACAACAAAACTCCTGTTTCCCGGGCCAGTTTCATGACCGGTGCTTCTGCGGTGCGGGCATCTTTAAGCAAGACATCAATCTTGCGATCGCCCAGCTGGCGAATGAGCGACACATAAAGGGCCGACTCGCGCGCTGTTCGGTCGGGCAAGGCGTGAGGGGTTTCAAACATCAGGTCAATGTCCCCACCGCGTCGAGCATCGTTCACGCGCGAACCAAACAAAGTAACCCGCGCGTCAGCGCCCAGCACAGTATGTGCTGTGTGCTTGATGGCCTGGATTTGATCGGTTGTGAGTCGCATGTTGGGATTTTGGCGGAAAACCGGGTACGCTGGGTGTCAATGTAGCCAAATGCTTTGCCGCAAAACTTGATAAACCACATGAAGTTGCAGCGCCACATTGCTTGTTTTTTGAACAATTCCTCGGTGAAACCCGTAGTTGTGTTGCAGGTGTGCAACAAATAGGCCGTTTTTTGACCTGTTCAGGTGGAAAACGTCACAAGAGTCTGATTGAATACGCTCAACCTTCAGAAAACGGAGGTTGGCTCGGGGTTCCGAGGGAAGAATCCGCTTCCCCAACACCGGGACCCTTGTCTAACTCTTTGGAGAAATTTGCAATGAAAAAGACTCTGATTGCTCTGGCTGCCCTGGCATCCGTTAGCGCTTTCGCTCAATCTTCTGTGACCCTGTCTGGTACCTACTCTGTGTCTTACCAGAAGGACCTGACCAGCACCGTTGGTAACAGCGTTTACGCTCCAACCACCACCTCCGCTGGCACTAACGCTACTGCTGCAGCTGCTGCTGTTGGCAAAGGCTTCGCCGTTACCGACGCCAACTTCAAGCTGGCCGCTGTGGAAGATCTGGGTGGCGGTCTGAAGGCTTCCTTCGACACCACCTTTGAAACTGGTGCTCAGCGCGGTGCGGCTCTGACCCGTGCTGACTCTGGCATCGCCCTGGCTAACGCAATGGGTACCGTGTCTTTCCGTAACACACGCACCAGCGACCTGATTGCTTCTATCGGTTCTTCTGCTGTCAGCCTGCCCGACGGTCTCTATGACTCCTCCAACATCGTTGCACGTGGCGCTACTGATGTATTCGGTGTTTCCCTGCCCCTGGGCAACGGCCTGACCGCTTCT
>JALRIL010000206.1 GCA_023255445.1 Limnohabitans sp.
AACCTGCGCCGTGGTGGCCATGACCCGCAAAAGGTGTATGCCGCTTACCACGCTGCCGTGAACCACAAAGGTCAGCCCACGGTGCTGCTGATGAAGACCGTCAAAGGCTTTGGCATGGGTAAGGCCGGTGAGGGTAAGAACACCGTTCACCAGACCAAGAAGCTGACCGACGAAGACATCAAGATCTTCCGTGACCGCTTCAATATTCCGATTCCGGACAGCGAGCTGCCCAAGCTGCCTTTCTACAAGCCGGCCGATGACACCCCGGAAATGAAGTACCTGCACGAGCGTCGCAAAGCGCTGGGCGGCTACCTGCCGCACCGCCGCACCAAGGCCGACGAGAGCTTCACGGTGCCCGCGCTCGAGACCTTCAAGGCTGTGATCGAACCCACCGCCGAAGGCCGTGAAATCTCCACCACGCAAGCCTATGTGCGCTTCCTGACCCAGCTGCTGCGCGATCAGGCCCTGGGTCCGCGCGTTGTTCCCATCTTGGTGGACGAAGCCCGTACCTTCGGTATGGAAGGCCTGTTCCGCCAGATCGGTATTTACAACCCTCTGGGTCAGCAGTACACCCCGGTCGACAAGGACCAGGTCATGTACTACAAAGAAGACAAGGCTGGCCAGATCCTGCAGGAAGGCATCAACGAAGCCGGAGGCATGTCCAGCTGGATTGCTGCCGCTACCAGCTACAGCACGTCCAACCGGATCATGATCCCGTTCTACGTGTACTACTCGATGTTCGGCTTCCAGCGCATTGGCGATCTGGCTTGGGCGGCGGGCGACATGCAAGCGCGTGGCTTCCTGCTGGGCGGCACTTCGGGCCGCACCACGCTCAATGGCGAAGGCCTGCAGCACGAAGATGGCCACAGCCACATCCTGGCCGGCACCATCCCGAACTGCATCTCGTATGACCCGACGTTCGCCCACGAAGTCGGCGTCATCCTGCACCACGGCCTCAAGCGCATGGTCGAAAAGCAGGACAACGTTTTCTACTATCTGACCTTGCTCAATGAGAACTACGCCATGCCTGGCCTGACCGCGGGCACGGAGGAGCAGATCATCAAGGGCATGTACCTGTGCAAGCCGGGCGCGGAGGGAAAGACCCGCGTGCAGCTGCTGGGTTCGGGCACCATCCTGCGCGAGTCGATTGCGGCCCAAACCCTGCTGGCCACAGACTGGGGCATCCAGGCCGATGTGTGGAGCTGCCCGAGCTTCAACGAACTGACCCGCGACGGTCAGGACTGCGAACGCTGGAACCTGCTGCACCCGACCGAAGCCCAGCGCGTGCCGTTTGTAGCTCAACAGCTGGACAAGCATGCCGGCCCGGTGGTCGCTTCAACCGATTACATGAAGAACTACGCCGAGCAGATCCGTCCCTTCATTCCGAAGGGCCGCAGCTACAAGGTGCTGGGTACCGACGGTTTTGGCCGCTCGGACTTCCGCAGCAAGCTGCGCGAGCATTTCGAGATCAATCGCCACTACATCGTCATCGCCGCGCTCAAATCGCTGGCTGACGAAGGCGCGATTCCTGCTGCCAAAGTGCTGGATGCCATCAAGAAGTACGGCATCAAGACTGACAAAGTGAACCCCCTGTACGCCTAAACCCGGGAGACAAACATGGCATTGGTAGAAGTAAAAGTCCCGGACATCGGGGATTTCGACGAAGTGGCCGTCATCGAGTTGCTGGTCAAGCCCGGCGACGCCGTCAAGGCTGAACAATCGCTCATCACCGTAGAGTCTGACAAGGCCTCCATGGAGATTCCGTCCAGCCACGCGGGCGTTGTGAAAGAGCTCAAAGTCGCCTTGGGTGACAAGGTGAGCGAAGGCTCTGTGGTCCTGGTGATCGATGCGGCCGGCGAGGGTGCGGCGGCTGTGCCTGCTGCTGCGGCGGCTCCTGCATCTGCCCCCGTGGCCGCACCTGCGCCTGTGGCTACCTCTGCAGCGCCGGCTGCAACAGGCCTCATCGATGTGCATGTCCCTGACATTGGCGACTTCAAGGACGTGGCTGTCATTGAGGTGTTCGTCAAGCCAGGCGACAGCATCAAGCTCGAGCAAAGCCTGATCACAGTGGAGTCCGACAAGGCTTCGATGGAAATTCCGTCCAGCGCTGCGGGCGTGCTCAAAGAGCTCAAGGTCAAGGTGGGTGACACCGTCAACATTGGTGATTTGCTAGCGATTGTGGAAGGCGCTACTGCGGCTGCACCGGCTGCTGCGGTTTCTACGCCTGCACCTACTGCGACACCTGCCCCCGTTGCCGCAACGCCTGCTGCGGTGGTGGCGCCTGCAGCTGTCAGTGCCGCGCCTGCTCACAACCCCACGGCCACCCCGGCTGTCGGCTTGCCCCATGCATCGCCCTCGGTGCGCAAGTTTGCCCGCGAGTTGGGCGTACCTCTGGACGAAGTCAAGGGTTCGGGCCAGAAGGGCCGCATCACTGCCGAAGACATTCAGAAATTCACGCAGCTGGTGATGAGTGGCGCCACCCAGACCAAGGCACAAGCGGCCAAGGCCCCAGCACAGGGGTCGGGCGGCGGTGGCTCCGAGTTGGGCCTGATCCCCTGGCCCAAGGTGGACTTTGCCAAGTTTGGTCCGATCGAGCGCAAGGAAATGTCGCGCATCAAAAAGATCAGCGGTGCCAACCTCTTGCGCAACGCCGTGATGATCCCGGCCGTCACCAACCACGACGATGCCGACATCACGGAACTGGAAGCTTTCCGCGTCTCGACCAACAAAGAGAACGAGAAGAGCGGTGTCAAGGTCACCATGCTGGCTTTCCTGATCAAGGCCTGCGTGGCCGCGCTCAAGAAATTCCCCGAGTTCAACAGCTCGCTGGACGGCGATGCCTTGATTTACAAACAGTACTACCACATCGGCTTTGCCGCCGACACGCCCAACGGCCTGGTGGTGCCCGTGATCAAGGACGCCGACAAAAAAGGCGTTCTGCAGATCAGCCAGGAGATGGGTGAGTTGGCCAAAAAGGCCCGAGACGGCAAGCTCGGCCCCGCCGACATGTCGGGTGCAACCTTCACTATCTCCAGCCTCGGTGGCATTGGTGGCAAGTACTTCACGCCCATCATCAACGCGCCCGAAGTGGCCATCCTCGGTGTGTGCAAGAGCACCATGGAACCGGTTTGGGACGGCAAGCAGTTTGTGCCCCGCCTGATGCTGCCCCTGTCTTTGACATGGGACCACCGTGTCATCGACGGCGCCGCAGCGGCACGCTTTAACGCGTTCCTGGGTCAAATCCTCAGCGACTTCCGTCGCGTGTTGCTCTAAGGACTGGGTATGGCACTGATTGATATTCAAGTCCCCGACATTGGCGACTTCGACGAAGTGGCCGTGATAGAGTTGCTGGTCAAACCCGGCGACACCGTCAAGGCCGAGCAATCGCTCATCACCGTGGAGTCCGACAAGGCCTCAATGGAAATCCCGTCCTCCCATGCGGGTGTGGTGAAGGAACTCAAGGTCCAGCTCGGCGACAAGGTCAAGCAAGGCTCGGTCGTTCTGGTGCTGGACGGCGAGGGCGCTGCGTCAGCGCCAGTCGCTTCTGCGCCAGCGGCCCCAGCGGCTGCGCCCGCACCTGTGGCTCCGGCAGCGGCACCTGCAGCACCCGCACCCATGGCTTCCAGCTTCGGCGAGAACTATGGGGGGGTGGCCGACATCGAGTGCGATGTGCTCGTCTTGGGCGGTGGCCCTGGCGGTTACTCGGCAGCCTTCCGTGCAGCCGATCTGGGCCTCAAGGTTGTCATCGTCGAGCGCTACGCCACCCTGGGCGGCGTGTGCCTGAACGTGGGTTGCATCCCGTCCAAAGCGCTACTGCACGTCGCGGCCGTCATGGACGAAGTCAGCCACATGGCCGACCTGGGTGTGGACTTCGGCAAGCCGGTGGTCAACATCGACAAGCTGCGCGGCCACAAGGAAAAGGTCATCGGCAAACTCACCGGCGGCTTGGCGGCCATGGCCAAGATGCGTAAGGTCACCACCGTGCGCGGCTTGGGCCAATTCGTGGGTGCCAACCACCTCGAAGTCGAAGAAACGACTGGTACGGGTCAAGAAAAATCCGGCAGCAAAAAAGTGATTGCGTTCAAGCGCGCCATCATCGCGGCCGGTTCGCAAGCCGTGCGTTTGCCTTTCATGCCCAACGACCCCCGCGTGGTCGACAGCACCGGCGCTTTGGAACTCAAAGAAGTGCCCAAGCGCATGCTCATCTTGGGCGGCGGCATCATCGGCCTTGAAATGGGCACCGTCTACAGCACGCTGGGCGCACGCCTGGACGTGGTGGAAATGATGGACGGCCTCATGCAAGGCGCTGACCGCGATTTGGTCAAAGTCTGGCAAAAGATGAACCAGCACCGCTTTGACAACATCATGTTGAAGACCAAAAC
>JALRIL010000052.1 GCA_023255445.1 Limnohabitans sp.
TATCTTCCCCACCTCCAGTATCTTCACCGCCACCCGTATCTTCCTCTTCCTCAATAGGTGTAAACAGAGGGTCTTGCGAGAAGCTAAAGACTGTGTCAGCGCTAGTAAATGTTAAGTAGTATAGATCGTCATCTGGATCATAACCACTGCGCTTGAGGGTGTCGCGCGCCACCTGGATGTAGTCCACATGGGCGTTGGTGGTGATCTCGCCGGCCAGCACGACCAAACCGGTGTTGGTCAGGGTCTCAGCGGCCACGCGGCTGCGGGGGTCTTGCTCGAAAATGGCGTCCAGAATCGCGTCAGAGATCTGGTCAGCCACCTTGTCGGGGTGGCCTTCAGAGACGGACTCGGAGGTGAAGAGGAAGTCGCTGGACATGAAAAAAGCTCCTGGTTCAGAAAGGGTTGTCGGCGTTGCCGACCCTGTGAACCCGGAGCCCGGCGAACGCTTTAGCAGGTTTTATGAATCGCCCTGCAAGTAGTTCAGTAACTCGGCGATGTCTTGATTATACGAAAATAGCAGGATATGAACATTCCCCAAGCCATCGAAGACCGTTTGTTCGATCTGGAAGTGAAGGCAGCCTATGCCGAGGACACCCTGGATCAGCTCAATGCGCAGTTGTATCGCCAGCAGCAGCAGATGGAGGTTTTGCTGGCGGAATTGCGTCATCTGCGCGAGCGCCTGCCTGAGGGCGGTGGTGGCGCCGAGGTGCGCAATCTGCGTGACGAAATCCCCCCGCATTACTGACAACCATGACTTTTTGGAGCGTGAGCGATGTGCGGGCGCGACTGCGCGCCCTGGGGGCCAACCCCAAGCACGAGTTGCGGGTGTTGCGCCTGTGGGCGCAGGCGCTGCCGCAAGCGCATGGGCGCAGACCGCTGGACAGCTTCATGCCACAGGCCGTGCGCAACGCTTTACCCGACATTGAGGCAGAGCTCAAAGCTCTGACCACGTTGCGCGAACAGCACCCCGGCGAAGACGGCTCTGCCCGTTTGCTGGTGGGTTTGAATGATGGTCAATCTGTGGAAAGCGTGCTGTTGCCACGCGATGGTTTGTGCGTGTCGTCGCAAGTGGGTTGCGCGGTGGGTTGCGTGTTTTGCATGACTGGGCGCGAGGGCCTGGTACGCCAGGTGGGCAGTGCCGAGATGGTGGCGCAGGTGGCGCTGGCGCGCTCGTTGCGGCCTGTCAAGAAAGTGGTCTTCATGGGCATGGGCGAACCCTCGCACAATCTGGACCAGGTGCTCGAAGCCATTGACCTGCTGGGAACGGTGGGCAACATCGCGCACAAAAATTTGGTGTTTTCAACCGTGGGCGATGAGCGGGTGTTCGAGCGATTGCCGCAAGAACGTGTCAAGCCCGCGCTGGCCTTGTCGCTGCACACGACGCGGGCCGACTTGCGTGCGCAACTGTTGCCGCGTGCCCCACGCTTTGACCCGCAGGACCTGGTGGAAGCGGGCGAGCGCTACGCCCGCGCCACGGGCTATCCGATCCAGTATCAATGGACTTTGATGGAGGGCGTCAACGACAGTCCCGAAGAGCTGGACGGCATTGTGCGTTTGCTCAAGGGCAAGTACGCACTGATGAATATGATCCCGTTCAACAGCGTGCCTGGGTTGCCCTACCAGCGCCCCAGCTGGGAACGTGCTGCAGAAATTGCACGTACGCTGCATCGGCGTGGCATTCTGACCAAATTGCGCCAATCGGCCGGGCAGGATGTGGACGGCGGTTGCGGGCAGCTGCGCGCCCGGGATGTGGTTCAGCGCGTCAAGGTGGTGCGCACCGTCAAGGCTGCCGAAACTTGACCAGCCCACTGGACAAGGCCGTACCCACCAGCACGATCAGGCCGCACATCAACATCCAGCCGGTGACGTGCTCACCCAAAAAGATCACGCCGTAAGCCACCGCAAACACGGGGATCAGGAAGGTCACAGTCAAGGCTTTGGACGGGCCAGCATGGTCAATCAGTCGGAAATACAGCACATAAGCGACGCCTGTACACAGCACGCCCACGGCCAAGAGGGCCAGCCAGGTGTGAGCGACGGGCATGTGATCTGGTGCGAACCATAAGGCAGGCAACAGCAACGCCAGCAGCGCACCCAGTTGGCTGCCTGTGGCTGTGACCAAGGCGGGCACGGGGGGAACGTGTTTTTTGGTGAAGCTCGCAGCCAGTGCGTAACAGGTGGTTGCACCCAGACAGGCCAGCACGGCCCAAATCGGTGAGATACCCGAGTGGTTGCTCTTGAAACCCACTTGTCCACCGGCCAGCAACACAATGCCGCTAAATCCAATGGCCAGTCCCACGGTCCGCAGCCAGCCGGGTTTGTCGCCCAGCCAAATCCAGGCCACCACAGCGCCAAACAAAGGCACAGTGGCATTCAAAATGGACGAAAGACCGGTGCTGATATGCATCACCGCAAACGCGTACAACGCAAAGGGTATGCCCGAGTTGAAGATGCCCACAAACAGCACCGGTTTCCAGTGTTTGCGCAGGTAGTGCGCTTGTCCCTTGGCGAGCAAGATGGGCATCAAAAACAAAAAGCCAATGGCCACTCGTGCCGCTGCAGTTGGAAGCACGCCCAGTTCGACGGCAGCCACATGGGTGAACAAGAACGAAGAGCCCCAAATGGCGGCCAGCAGCACAAACTCGATGTGCCAGAAACGGGAGGTGGAGGTGTTCATGAAGAAGAAAAAAGATCGTGGCCTTCAAGTGCGAGCAGGGCGCTTTTTCGTTGTAAGCCACCTGCATAACCTGTGAGCGAACCATCCTGGCCCAATACTCGGTGGCAGGGCACGATGATGCTGATGGGATTTCGCCCCACCGCTGCACCCACGGCGCGCACTGCTTGAGGTTTGCTGACCTGCCTGGCCAATTGGCCGTATGTGCGGGTTTGGCCAAAGGGAATGCTCAGCAGTGCTTGCCACACGGACAGTTGAAACGCGGTGGCTTGCGGCCAGTCCAAAGGTAGGTCAAATGTTTGGCGTTGGCCGCTAAAGTAGGCTTGGAGCTGCGTTTGCGCCAGACGCAAGATGGGGATTAACTGCGATGACGAGGCCTTGGACCAGGCCGCCAGCTGAGCGGGATCAGGTGAGTGCTTTTGATGGTGTTCAAACCACGCGCCGCAAAGGCCTTTGGATGTGCTCGCCAGCAACACGGGGCCTAAGGGGCTGTCCATGTGCAGACATTGAGTATCAGGAGCAAAGCGCATGCGATCATGGTAGCGCGCCTTTTACAATCAAGATTGTGATCAAAGAAATAAATGTATGGAACTGAGTGCAAGCATTTTCAAGGCCTACGACATCCGTGGCGTGGTCCCTTCGACTCTGAACGAACAAGTGGCTGAGGGGCTGGGCAAAGCTTTTGGCACCGTGGCCATGGCGCAAGGCCAGACCACGGTAGCGGTGGGGCGTGATGGTCGTTTGAGTGGGCCGTCCTTGTCGGCAGCCTTGATGCGTGGCCTGGTGGCAGCAGGTGTGCATGTGATTGACGTGGGCACCTGTACCACACCCATGCTGTACTTTGCGGCCAGCACCCTGTGCAACAGCGGCATTCAGGTGACGGGTAGCCACAACCCCAAGGACTACAACGGCTTCAAGATGGTGTTGGGTGGCAAAGCCATTTATGGCGCAGACATTCAAAACCTGCGCCAGACCATGGAGGCCGAGAGCTGGACGCTGCAGGCCGGCGGCCGAGTCGAGCAAGCTGATGTGTTGCCTGCCTACACCGCACGCATTGTGGGCGATATCAAACTGGCTCGCCCCATGAAGATCGTGGTGGATTCAGGCAATGGCATTGCGGGGGCTTCT
>JALRIL010000098.1 GCA_023255445.1 Limnohabitans sp.
AAGATCTGCAATGGGCGCGCATTTCTGAACAGCTGCGCGAAACGCGCAAAAAATTTGGCAAGGATTATCACGGCGGCGCCCAGCGGAATGCCTTTGTAGGCGGGGCCGAAGATCATGTCGAACTCGATGCCGCTGGCGATCAGGGCCTGTGCATAAAATTGGGCCAGTCGGCTGAGTTTGGCGCCATCGTCAAACAGGCCGGCGTTGAAAAAATATGGGCTCATGCGGCCCGCCTTGGTCTTGAACTGACCAAAGCGCAACACACCGGCGTTTACGGCAAATTGCACAAACTCTTGTGCCAGGGCTTGAGTATTGACTGGGCCTGCGGCATGACTCATGGGGAAATTCCTTGTTCAAACTCACCAGCCTTAACCTCAACGGAATCCGTTCGGCCACGACCAAAGGCGTCGAAGCCTGGCTGGAGCAACATGCGCCTGATTGTATTTGTGTGCAGGAGGTCAAAGCGCAGGCGCCTGATGTGGCGGGCAAATTCGAGGTGCTGGCCGGCATGAAAGGCCACTTTCAGTTTGCCGAAAAAAAGGGCTATTCGGGCGTGGGCGTGTACACCCGCCACGAACCTAGCGATGTGGTGGTGGGCTTTGACGGCGGCGAGTTTGATGCCGAAGGCCGGTACGTGGAGGCGCGTTTTGACACGCCTGCGCGCAAGCTGTCCATCATCAGTGTGTACTTTCCCAGCGGCTCCTCGGGTCCCGAGCGGCAAGAGGCCAAGTACCGGTTTCTGGACAAGATGTACCCCCACCTGATGGCGCTGAAAAAAGAGCGCAACTTCATCATTTGCAGCGATGTGAACATTGCGCACCAAGAGGCTGACTTGAAAAACTGGAAAGGCAACCTCAAAAACAGCGGCTTCCTGCCCGAAGAGCGCGCCTGGATGACCCGGCTGACCACCGAAGGCGGTGTGGTCGATGTGTACCGACACCTGCAGCCCGACACCACCGACGCCTGCTACACCTGGTGGAGCAACCGTGGGCAGGCCTATGCCAAGAACGTGGGCTGGCGTCTGGATTACCACCTGGCGACACCAGCGGTGGCCGAGAAGGCACGCAGCGAGGCTATCTACAAAGACGAGAAATTCTCGGATCACGCCCCCATCACCATCGAGTACGACTTCACGGTTTGAGTGCGTGCAGCCCAGGGAGGCTGCAGCACTGGGGGTCAGTCCGTGCCAAGCAGTGCGTCGTCAAGCGCCTGGATGGTGAACGGTTTGGTCAGGCAGGTTACACCCTCGGGAAGGGTGCCGTGGATGTAGCGTTCTTCGACCATGGTTGCGGTCATGATCACGACTCGAAGTTGGGGGTCGAGGGCCAGAAGTTTGCGGGCCAGGTCATACCCGCTGATGCCGGGCAGGTTCAGATCCAGCAAGGCGGTCTCGACGGGCATCCATTGCCCTTGAAAGGGCACCCGCACAACGCCATGGCTGGTATCGAGTGCGCCCAGCAGGGCTTCGCCCGATTCAAAGGTGCAATAAGCCTTGTTTCTGACTTGCATCCACATGCCCAAGGCGCGAGCAACGTTGGCGTCATCGTCAACCACCACAAGCACCGACGTCGCAGATGCAGGGGGGGTGGGGGGCTGGGTGGAAGTGGTGGACATGCTTAATTCCTCAGGCACTTATTTTAGGTATGCCTAAGCGATTTGCGCGTTGAGCTCCTTGAGCAGCGAACCCAGTTCGGGGCTGGCGAGGACGAGATATTCGATGGCGCGTTGCCGGCCTATTGGATCCGTACTTTGAGCGCTTGATGCTGGGTGACACATGATCACGTCTTGTGGTGTTGCACGTTGCATCCAGTGTTTCAAATAGCCGAGGTATTGGTGCGGTTGCGCATCAAAGCTGTAGACGCCCAGCAGAGTGTTTGTGCATTTCAAGCCATGGTGCTGAGCCAAGTTGTTCATGGCGAAGCTTCCGAGCGCTTCAATCACGCGAGCCTTCAAGGCCGCGCCCATGGTTGGTGCGGCGCCACCGTAGCGAGTTGAGCGCACCGTAGGGGTATTGGGGCCATATCGTTGGTGCAGTTCTTCAAGCAGGGCTTCCCGAATCATGGGTAACGTATGAACATGCTGGTGCCCGTCCACATGGTCAGGCGCGCGATGAAGGTGGTCTTCGAACGCATCCAGCTGTCGCCGAATTTCGCCGCGCAAGTCGCCGGCTGAGCCTTGCCGTATAAAGCTTCGAAAGATGAGTCGCCCCAAGGTTTGTGCTTGCAATTGGCTCGCGCCGGGCTCCGTCAGGCTCAGGTGCAGGCCTGTGGCTATGGGCGCATGTGCCAGGGTGGCCGCGTCCTTGGCAAAGGCTGGAGCCAGGGTCATGCAACTGGTGGCGCTTAGCCGACCTTGGTGTGCCAGGGCAAGAATGCCCTCATTGATGGCCGGATTCAGCCCAAAGTCATCTGCGCAGAGGAAAATAGACTTCAGCATGAAAAATGTTTGGGGTCAACTGATGTGGTTTGTGATGGTGGGGTGCGCGGCGGCCGCAACCCATTGGCTGGTGGCTGTCGCATGCATCTCCCAATGGGGCTTGGCGGCCTGGCTGGGTAATTTTGCAGGATGGACGGTAGCCTTGTGGGTGTCATTTTCCGGGCATTACTTCCTGACCTTCAAACACCAGCATAAAACCTGGTGGGCTGCGTGGCGACGCTTTGCCTTGATTTCCCTGGCCGCTTTTGGGATCAACGAGTTGGCGTTTGTGAGCTTGCTGCGTTGGACCACCTTGCCCTATACCCTGGCGTTGGCTTGGGTGCTCGTGACGGTTGCAGGACTGACCTTTGTGTTCAGCCGTTATTGGGCTTTTCGCCACAAGACATCAATGGCCTGAGAGACGGCCAGCGCTGTGGCGTGATGCGCCACAAGTGGTGGCCTTGTGTGCTGTACACCTCGTCCTCTGACTGCAGCCAGGGCATCTGCGTGCCAGCATCGTTTGGACCCCAGAACCAAAGGGTGTGGACTGGTGGTGTGCACAGGCGTTGCATCAGGCTGGGGGTGTTGATCAGGTTGTGTTGCATGGTCCCAGGCTCGAACAGGCCGGCATCGTATAGCTCCTTTTGCCAGTTGTCGACCATGGGAATATGGGGCTCGTTCCAGTTGTTCACCACCCACGCTGACCTTTGCGCGTGCAAGTAAAAAGGCAGGTCATAAGCGTAGCGCTCGAGCATGATCAGCTGGTCCTGTGGACCAAAGCTTTGTCGAATGTTTCTGGGCATGCCATGAATGTCAGAGTGTCCTTTGAAGGACAGACCGATCACCAGTCCAACGCACAACAGTGCAGCACCCAATGCGGTCCAGGCCATGCGACGCAGATACGAGCCTGGGTCGGCTTGGCGTGAGCTGTGCTCTTGCAGGCTGCTGGCCAGCAGCACGACAAAGGGGACAAGAGTGGGCAATATGTAGCCGATCAATTTAGACTTGGGCATTGAAAAGAATGCCAGAACAACGATCAACCACACCAGCATCAGGCGGCGAACTTCCTGGGTCTCTGTTTGTTGGTAAAAGGTCGGTTTCAAGGCGCGCCAGGATGTGAGGGACCATGGCAAGGCCAGCACTACAAGCACGGGCACATAAAACCAGAAAGGCTGCTGATTGTTGAAACCACCTTGCGCAAAGCGTTTGAAGTGGTGGTACACGAAGAAGTAGTCCCAAAACCCGCTGTACAGATGCTGCATCCAGGCAAACCAGGGCACTGCAAGTGCGGCAAAAAGCGCGAGCATAGGCAGGGGGAACATACGCCCAATCAGCCGGTATTTCCGGCCAAGCAGCATCCACACCAGCAAGACCGCGCCCGGCAAAGCCACGCCAATGAGGCCTTTGGCCAACAAGCCCAGAGCGGCAAACACATACGCCAGTGCCAATGCGCGGCGGTGAGGTTGCTCGCGATCCATGCGCATCACGGCATCGGCGCCAAACAATATCGTCAGGCTGATCATGCTGGCCACCAGCATGTCCAGGTTGGCAAATTGCGCCCCGATATAGAAAAACGGTGTGGTCACAATCAGTACCATGGCCAGGTTGGAAAGCCACACATTGGCATGTTTGCGCAGGAACAGCACCATGACCACCGCCGCTAGCCAGGCTGATGACCACGAGGCCAGACGAGCCGCCCACTCATGCATGCCAAACACCTGAAGTCCCAGCATCGTCAGCCAGTAAAACAAGGGTGGTTTGTGGAAAAATGGCATGCCGTCCAGCGTGGGTACAAGCCATTGGTGTTGCGACAACATTTCCCAGGCGACACCTACGTAGCGTCCTTCATCGGGCAACATCAGCGGGCGAATGCCCGCAGTCATGAACAGCCACAATGCCGCTGCAATCCACCACAGGCGCGATCGGCTCTCAAGCAATCGTGTGATCATGAAAGTGGCTCCAGTGCCTTGAGGCCGCTGTCGTGTTTGACGACGTACAGCGGTCGTTGTTTGACTTCGTCAAAGATGCGTGCAACGTAAGTGCCCAACACGCCCAAGCCAAGCAAATTGATGCCCGAGAAGAACAGGATAGAGGTTGCCAGTGTGACCCAGCCCGACACCGGGTTGCCCACAAACACGAACTCCAGCACGATGTACAAACCGTAAGCAAACGACAGTGCGGCGACGACAGCCCCAACACCCGTGAGCATCATCAAAGGCCAGGTGCTGAATGCTGTGATGCCGTCCAGCGCCAGGCGGATCAGTTTGAGGCGATTGAAATGGCTGTACCCGTGCAGGCGAGGCGGTGGTGTGTACGTCACGGCCTCCGACCGGAAGCCGACCCAGGCATAGAGACCTTTCATGAACCGCGTTCGTTCGGGCAGTTGCAGCAAGGCCTGGACGACTTTGCGATCCATCAAGCGGAAGTCTCCTGCGTGGGGGGGGATCCTGACACGACTGCCGCGCCCCAAAATCCTGTAAAACAAATCTGACCCCCAGCGCTTGAAGATGGGTTCGTCGTCACGGCTGGATCGCACGGCATACACCATGTCACAGCCCGCACGCCAACGTTCAAGCATATGCTCGATCAGCTGCGGCGGATGCTGCATATCTGCATCCAGGAAAATCACTGCATCGCCTTGACAGACCTGTAAGCCGGCGCTCAGAGCGGCCTCTTTGCCGAAGTTGCGCGATAACTCGATGTAGCGCCGTGAAGATGTGGGCGACCAGCTTTGCGCCCAGTGTGCTGTGGCATCGGTGCCGCCATCGTTGACCACAACGAGCTCATATTGCAAATCCAATGTTTGAAACAACTGCTCCAGCGCAGGTAACAGGATTTGGAGGTTGTCGCACTCGTTGAGTGCGGGTATCACACAGCTGATCGTGGCGTGTGTGGGCCTTACACCGGGGTACGGCGCAGACTGTGACATGGGCAGGCTCCGCAAACTGAATATGCGGTTTGTACGCGCGCAATATGAACGCACGATGAAGGCTATGGAAATGACTGCTTAGGTGCGCAGTCTGCAAGCCTTATTTACCAATGCAGAACTTCGAAAAGATCACGCCGAGCAAATCGTCTGCGCTGAACTCGCCTGTGATCTCGCCCAGTGAGTTTTGAGCCTGGCGCAGCTCTTCGGCCAGCAAGTCCAGGCTTTGTGCTTGCGCCTGCAGATGTTCATGGGCCCAAGTCAGGTGCTCGCTCACACGCTGCAGCGCTTGCACATGGCGCTCGCGGGCAATGAACAGGCCTTCAGGCGCTTGCTGCCAGCCGGCCTCGTGCAGCAGGCGCTGGCGCAGGGTTTGCAAGCCCTCGCCGGTTTTGGCCGACAGCACCAGGCCAGTGGCGTCAGTGGCCGCGCTGGCGGCATCTGCCTTGTTTAACAGGTCAATGACGGGTACGCCCGCAGGCAGGCGCTGTTGCAAGGTGTGGGCAATGTCTGCGTCTGCCTGGGCGTAGTCGGGCTGCTGCAGGCGCGTCAGGTCATGCAAAAACAGAACGGCATCGGCCTGCTCGATCTGGCCCCAGGCACGCTCGATGCCGATTTGCTCGACCTGGTCGACATCGTCGCCCTCGCGCAGGCCTGCGGTGTCGATGATGTGCAGCGGTACGCCTTCAATCTGGATGGTTTGCTGGACCACGTCGCGCGTGGTGCCTGCAATCGGCGTGACGATGGCCAGTTCGGCCCCCGCCAGTGCATTGAGCAAGGAGCTTTTGCCGGCATTGGGCTGGCCGGCAATGACGACCTTGATGCCTTCGCGCAGCAAAGCGCCCTGGCGGGCGCGTTGCATGACCTGTTGCAATTGCTGACGTAGCCGGTCGAGTTGACCTTGTGCGTCGGCCTTTTGCAAAAAGTCGATTTCTTCTTCGGGAAAATCCAGCGTCGCTTCGACCAGCATGCGCAGGTGAATGAGTGCATCGCGCAGGGTGTGTACCTCGCGCGAAAAGTCACCGGCCAACGACCGGCTGGCGCTGCGTGCGGCCGCTTCGGTGCTGGCGTCGATCAGATCGGCAATGGCTTCGGCCTGAGCCAGATCGATTTTGTCGTTCAGAAAAGCGCGTTCCGAAAACTCACCGGGTTCAGCCACGCGCAAGCCGGGTAGACAGGTTTTGGCCAGTTGCAGGCAACGCGCCACCAGCAATTGCAGCACCACCGGTCCGCCATGCGCTTGCAACTCCAGCACATCTTCGCCCGTGAAGGAATGCGGGGCCGGAAAGTACAGCGCCAAGCCGTGGTCGATGGGGCTGCCATCGGCATCGGGGAAGGGCAGGTAAGTGGCCTCGCGGGCTTTGAGCTTTCGTGCAAACAGCGCCTGTACCAAAGGCTCAAGGTGTTTTCCCGACACGCGAACAATGCCCACTGCGCCACGGCCTGGGGCGGTAGCAACTGCAACGATAGGGTCTTGATGGCGTGCAAGCATGGGTGTCGGATGTGAAACAGGCCGCTTGAGCGGCCTGTCAACTACAAGTGTCGTGCTTATTTGAACTTGGGCAAGTTGAATTTGGGGGGGACACCCAGGCGGGTGTTGATCACCCATTGCTGCGCAATGGTCAAGGTGTTGTTGGTGATCCAGTACAGCACCAGACCGGCCGGGAAGAAGAAGAACATCACGCTGAAGGCCAGCGGCATGATCCACATCATCTTGGCCTGCATGGGGTCGGGCGGAATCGGGTTCAATGCCGTTTGCACCACGGTGGTCAGCGTCATGAAAATAGGCAGGATATAGAAGGGATCCGGCGCCGACAGGTCGGTGATCCAGCCCACCCAAGGCGCGTGGCGCATTTCCACGCTGGACAGCAGCACCCAGTACAGTGCAATGAACACGGGGATCTGGATCAGCATCGGGAAGCAGCCTCCCATGGGGTTGACCTTTTCCTCGCGGTAGATGCGCAGCATTTCTTGTTGCATCTTCTGCGGATCGCCCTTGAGGCGCTCGCGCATTTCGGTCACCTTGGGGTTGATGGCCTTCATCTTGGCCATGCTGGCATATGCCTTGGCATTGAGCCAGTAAAACGCCAGTTTGATGGTCAGCACCAAGGCCATGATGGACCAGCCCCAGTTCTGGATGAAGCTGTGCAGTTTGTCCAGCAACCAGTACAGCGGCTTGGCCAACATGGCCAGCCAGCCGTAATCCTTGAGCAGTTCCAGGCCAGGAGCCAGGGTCTCCAGCATTTTTTCCTGCTGCGGGCCGATGAACAAACGGTTTTCAATGGCTTTGCTTTGACCGGCGGCGACTTCACCCAAGGGCGTGATCATGCCCACGGCAAAAAGGTTGTCGCCCACTTTGCGCACGAAGTTTTCGCGCTGCACGCCCTGGTCCAGCAACCATGCCGAGGCAAAGTAATGCTGCACCATGGCCACGTAGCCGTTGTCGGACTGCTTGTCCACTTCGGCCTTGCCTTTGGCAATGTCTTCAAAGCTGATCTTGTGGTACTTGGCGGCCTCGGTGTAGATCGCAGGGCCGGTGAAGGTGGAGTAGAACTTGGACTCGCCTTCGGGTTTGTTGCCGTCGCGCACCAGCTGCATGTACAGCTGTGGCTGCACTGCAGCCGAGCCTGCATTGATGACTTCGTTCTTGACGCCAATGGCGTAGCTTCCTCGCTTGAAGGTGTAGGTCTTGACCAGCTTGACGCCACCCACCGCATCAGACTCAAAGCGCACGGTCAGGCTGTCCTGGCCTTCAGCCATCTGGCGCTCACCGCTAAAGCGCATGGGGCTCTTGTGGGTGGGGAAGTCGCCACCAATCAGCCCGGTTTGCGCCATGTAGCGACGCTCGGCGCTGTCGTCGAGCAGCACCAAGGGCTTTTTGGCGTCATCGAGCAACTTGACGAAGGAGACTTGAACCATCGAGCCACCGTCAGTGTCAAAGCGCACATTGAACAGATCGGTGTGCACATCGATCAGCTCGCGCTTGACCGCGCTGGATGCTGTATTTGAAGGCAGCTGTGCGCTGCCTGCAGCAGCGCTGGCCGCTGGCACGGAGCCTTCGGCTTTGGGGGCGCTGGTTGCAGGCGCAGGTTGCGCAAAGAAGGTGGCCGGTTGGCCGTTGAAGACCTGCCATTTGTCCCAAAGCAGGACCATGGAAAAACCAAAAATCACCCACAGGATGGATCGACGGATATCGTTCATGGGACTACTTACTTTGACGAGGGGTGGGAAAACAAACCGGAAAAAAGCTTGGGCACTTGTTCAGGAACAGGGTCCGGACCGCCTGCACACCAAGGGTGGCAACGGACCAGGCGGCGAGCGGTCAGATAACTGCCCATACCAGCACCGTGCATTTCGAGCGCCTGCAGAGCATACAGCGAACAGGTCGGCTCAAACCGGCAAGCTGAACCCAAACTCGGGCTCAGCAAGAGGCGGTAGCCGCGCACAAGCGCCATCAGCAGGCGGCGCATCAACGAACCTCCTGAGCAGGACGGGCCCGGGTGAACAGTTCCACCAATTCGCTGCGAACGGCTGCCTTGAGGGCGTCCGAGCTGGCGCTGACAAATTGTTTGCGATCAAAAGCTGTCCGCAGGCGCACCACATGGGCGGCTTGAGGCAAACGGTGTTCAAACAAGGTGCTCACGGCGTAAATCTGGCGCTTGATGGCGTTTCGGGTGACGGCGCGACGCGCCCAGCGCTTGGGCACCATGGCACCCATCCACAGCTGGGGAAAGCCAAAAAGGGTCTGCGCCGTCTCCGGTGCAGACCCTGGTGTGCTAGGGGCTTCGCTGTTGACCTGCGGCTCGACCGCCCAGACCAGCTGGTGCAAGGCGAAATGCGCTGTGCGCGACACCGTGCCGCCGGCCAGGGTGGCTTGAAACTGTGGGCGTGTCTTTAAACGCTGCACGGGCAGGCCTGACCCTGATCAGTGCTGCACAGCAAAGTGCAGCCACCGGTCATTAGACAGCCAGACGCTTGCGGCCTTTGGCGCGACGAGCGTTGATGACGGCGCGGCCACCACGGGTCTTCATGCGAACCAGGAAGCCATGGGTGCGGGCGCGACGGGTTTTGGAGGGTTGATAAGTGCGTTTCATGATTCTTCTTCCTTAGCCTTCACGGTCCAAGGGCGCGCAATGCACCCCGCCCGTTCGGCGAAACCATCGATTATCGCAAACTTTTGGCGCTGCAGCAAATCCATGATGAATGGTCTCCAGAATTTCCCTGACCCCAAGACACAAAAACTGGTTTATGATCCGTCTCCGATCGACAATGCGCCTGTGGATAAGCTTTTGATAACTTGCGTTCTCGCCGACCCAGAACAACCACATGCCCACAAAAACAACAACATCATGACCGAGGTTTCCCCCACGACAGAGGCGCCCGACGCCGGCCAGGCCTTATGGGCCGCAAGCCTCGAAATGCTCTCCCGTGATCTGCCGGAACAGCAGTTCAACACCTGGATCAAGCCCCTGAACGTGCAGGTCAGTGACGACCTGTCCGGGGTGACCATTTTTGTGGCCAACCGCTTCAAGATGGACTGGATCCGTGCCCAGTACCTGGCCCGTGTGGCCGCCGTTCTGGAAGAAGTACAGGGTGTCCCGGTGCATATCGAGTTAGCGCTTACTCCTCGTGAGGCGCCTGTCAGATCTGATCCTCAGCGTCGTACGGGTGCGCCTCAAAGCTCATCCATGGACCGAGCGCCGGCAGAGCCCGAAGAGCCGGTGTTTCGGCACCGCCTGAACACGGCCTTGACCTTTGACACCTTGGTCGAAGGTTCGGCCAACCGCATGGCGCGTGCTGCGGCCATGCATGTGGCCTCCGCTCCCGGGCAGCTTTACAACCCCCTGTTCATCTACGGGGGGGTGGGTTTGGGCAAGACGCACTTGATGCACGCCATCGGCAACAAACTGCTGCTGGACAAACCGGACGCGAAGGTTCTCTACATCCATGCTGAACAATTTGTGTCAGATGTGGTCAAGGCTTACCAACGCAAGACTTTTGACGAGTTCAAGCACTTCTACCACTCGCTGGACCTGCTGCTGATTGACGATGTGCAATTCTTCGCCAACAAGGACCGCACGCAGGAAGAATTCTTCAATGCCTTCGAGGCCCTGCTGGCCAAAAAATCACACATCGTGATGACCAGCGACACCTACCCCAAAGGCTTGACCGACATCCACGAACGACTGGTCTCGCGCTTCGATTCGGGCCTGACGGTGGCGATCGAGCCGCCCGAGCTGGAAATGCGAGTGGCGATTTTGATCAACAAGGCCATCAGCGAAGGCAGCGAAATGCCCGAGGAAGTGGCGTTTTTCGTGGCCAAGAACGTGCGCTCGAACGTCCGCGAGCTCGAGGGCGCACTGCGAAAGATCCTGGCCTACGCCCGTTTCAACCAGAAAGAGGTCTCGATCCAGCTTGCCCGTGAGGCCCTGCGCGACCTGCTGTCCATCCAGAACCGGCAGATCAGCGTCGAAAACATCCAGAAAACCGTGGCCGACTACTACAAGATCAAGGTCGCCGACATGTACAGCAAAAAACGCCCGGCCAGCATTGCCCGTCCGCGCCAGATTGCCATGTACCTGGCCAAGGAGCTCACCCAGAAAAGCCTGCCCGAGATTGGCGAGAGCTTTGGTGGGCGCGACCACACCACGGTGTTGCACGCGGTGCGCAAAATTGGGGCGGAACGCCAGCAATTGACCGAACTTAACCAGCAGCTGCACGTTCTGGAACAGACCCTTAAAGGTTGACGCCTGGGGCAAAAATCACCGAAAAACAGGCGAAAATGCAAGCTGACATCAGCCTGCATCCATTAAAGAGGAAGACATGATCGTTCTGAAGGCCACCCAAGACAAATTGCTGTCGGTCCTGCAATCCGTTGCCGGCATTGTCGAGCGCCGTCACACCCTGCCTGTGCTGGCCAACGTGATGATCCGCAAAGCCGGTCATGCCCTGCAGCTGACCACCAGCGATCTGGAAATCCAGATCCGCACGACCACAGAAATGGATGGCGACCCCGGCGACTTCACCACCACCGTTGGTGCGCGCAAGCTGATCGACATTTTGCGCACCATGCCGGCAGACCAGACCGTGAGTCTGGAGTCCTCGCAAAGCAAGGTCATCCTCAAAGGCGGCAAGTCCAAATTCACGCTGCAGACGCTGCCCGCCGAAGACTTCCCGCTGGTGCAGGAGGCCCCCAGTTTTGGCCCCAAATTCAGCATCCCGCAAAAAACGCTCAAGAATCTGCTCAGCCAGGTGTCTTTTGCGATGGCGGTACACGACATCCGCTACTACCTCAACGGCATTTTGTTTGTGGCTGAAGGCAAGAAGCTGGCGCTGGTTGCCACTGACGGCCACCGTCTGGCCTTCACCAGCGCCACGCTCGAAGAAGACGTGCCCAGCAAGCAGGAAGTCATCCTGCCGCGCAAAACCGTGCTGGAGCTGCAACGCCTGCTCAGCGACAACGACGGCGCCATTGAAATGCAGTTTGCCAACAACCAGGCCAAGTTCAGCTTTGACGGCATGGAATTTGTGACCAAGCTGGTCGAGGGCAAGTTCCCCGACTACAACCGCGTCATCCCCAAAGGCCATCGCAATAGCCTGACCCTGGGTCGCCAGGCGCTGCTGCAGTGTCTGCAGCGCACCGCCATTCTGACCAGCGACAAATTCAAGGGCGTGCGCCTGAGCCTGGAGCCCGGCACCTTGCGCGTGGCCTCCACCAACGCCGAGCAGGAAGAAGCGGTAGACGAACTCGACATCGACTACAGCGGCGACAGCATCGAGATCGGCTTCAACGTGAGTTACATCATCGATGTCCTGTCCAACATGGACCAGGACATGGTGCGCATGGACCTGCAAGACTCCAACAGCTCGGCCCTGCTCACCATTCCCGAAGACGACAAGTTCAAGTATGTGGTGATGCCGATGCGCATCTGATGCCTGCAGCGCATACAACGCCCGTAAAACCCGCCAGCCCCTGGCGGGTTTTTGGCCATTAAAGCGATAGAGAAATTTGACCATGACCATTGAGAATCAGCCCAGCGAAGACGCCTTCACCACCGCCCAGCCCAAGATCGACGCGCATCAGGCGGGCGCCTCCGAGGGCTATGGCGAAGGCGCCATCCAGATCCTCGAAGGCCTGGAAGCCGTGCGCAAGCGCCCCGGCATGTACATCGGCGACACCTCCGACGGCACCGGTCTGCACCACCTGGTCTTCGAAGTCGTGGACAACTCCATTGACGAAGCACTGGCGGGTCATTGCGACGACATCGTCGTCACCATCCATGCCGACAACTCATTGAGCGTGACGGACAACGGCCGTGGCATTCCCACCGGTGTGAAGATGGACGACAAGCACGAGCCCAAGCGCTCTGCGGCCGAGATCGCGCTGACCGAGCTGCACGCAGGCGGCAAGTTCAACCAGAACAGCTACAAGGTCTCGGGTGGCCTGCACGGCGTGGGTGTGTCGTGTGTGAACGCGTTGAGCAAGTGGCTGCGCCTGACGGTGCGGCGCGAAGGCAAGGTGCACCAGATCGAATTTGCCAAGGGCTTTGTGCAAAACCGCCTGCTTGAAACCGTGAGCGGCGTCGAAGTCTCGCCCATGCGCGTCATGGGCGACACCGACAAGCGCGGCACCGAAGTGCACTTCCTGCCCGACACCGAGATCTTTCAACAGAACAACGACTTCCACTACGAGATCCTGGCCAAGCGCTTGCGCGAGCTGTCCTTCCTGAACAACGGCGTGCGCATCCGCTTGATCGACGAGCGCACCGGCAAGGAAGACGACTTCTCGGGCGCTGGCGGTGTGATGGGCTTTGTGCAGTTCATCAACGCCAACAAAAAGGTGCTGCACCCCAACGCCTTCCATGCCATGGGCGAGCGTCCGGCCGACAGCTACGGCGGCATTCCGGGCACCAGCATCGGCGTGGAAGTGGCCATGCAGTGGAACGACGGCTTCAACGAGTCGGTGCTGTGTTTCACCAACAACATCCCGCAGCGTGACGGTGGCACCCACCTGACCGGCCTGCGCGCCGCGATGACCCGCGTCATCAGCAAGTACATCGAAGTCAACGAGATCGCCAAAAAGCAGAAAGTCGAAGTCAGCGGCGACGACATGCGCGAAGGCCTGTGCTGCGTGCTGAGCGTAAAGGTGCCCGAGCCCAAGTTCAGCAGCCAGACCAAGGACAAGCTGGTGTCGAGTGAAGTGCGTGCCCCGGTGGAAGACATCGTGGCCAAGGCGCTGACCGACTTCCTGGAAGAGCGCCCGAACGATGCCAAGATCATCTGCGGCAAGATCGTTGAAG
>JALRIL010000066.1 GCA_023255445.1 Limnohabitans sp.
CGGTCGACGTCAAGGGCGCCAAGGTGCTCGCCGCGACGCTGGAAGGCGCCGATGTGACGGCCCTGCGCGAAACCATGGACAAGCTCAAGGACAAGCTGAAAACCGCCGCCATCGTGCTGGCTGCCGTGGACGGTGACAAGGTGCAGATCGCGGCGGGCGTGACCGCTGACAGCACCAGCAAGGTCAAGGCCGGCGAGCTGGTCAACTTTGTGGCCCAGCAGGTCGGTGGCAAGGGCGGCGGCAAGCCCGACATGGCCATGGCCGGTGGCACCGATGCCAAGGCACTGCCGCAGGCGCTGGCCAGCGTGCAGGCCTGGGTGGCCGAGCGGGTTTAAGGCATGAGGGTGGTCCCTGCGCCCGCAGCATCGAGGCTTGGGCGCATAGCAGCCCTCGCGCTCTTGTGCCTGCCCCTGCTGGTCCACGCCCAGTTTGACAAGCGGCCGTGGACAGGCACCATGCCCGGCATTGACTGGGTGGACATGCAAGGCAAGCGTTGGACCGCGCAGAGCCTCCAAGGCCACACCGTCGTGCTCAATTTCTGGGCCACCTGGTGTCCGCCATGCAAGGCCGAGCTGCCCTCGCTGCAAACGCTGCACAGCATCTCCGACGGACAACCCATTGTGATCGGCATCAACGTCCAGGAGCAAGGCTCACGCGTGCAGCGCTATATGCAGTCTGCGGGTTTGAACTTTCCGGTTGTGCTCGACCCGCGTGGCCAGTTGGCCAAGCAGTGGGGTGTTGAAGCGTTTCCGACCACGGTGCTGATCGATGCCAAAGGGCAGGCCCACTGGCGCGTGCTGGGCGAGGTGGACTGGAGCGGCCCGCAGACGGCGCTCTGGATCAAGGATTTGAGCCCACGCTGAAAACAGCAGGGATAATCGAGGGGTCTGCTGCATTCGCAGAAGATGACCTGCCTTCGGGGTATTGGTGGTGTGTGCCGCCTCGTGTGCGCCGACAGGTCTTTCGTCCCATTCCGGAGCTCTTTGCATGAACACCGTACGCCGTACCCTGCTGCAGGGCGGTGCCGCCTTGGGCGCGTGTCTTTCCGCGCCCTCGTTGGTATTCGCCAATCCTTCTTCTCCCCGCTTTGAACCTCAACCCGGCAACTGGCGCACCTTTGATGTGACCACCCGCGTGGTTCTGGAGCACCCCATGGGCGAGAGCCGCGTGTGGTTGCCGGTGCCCAGCATCGAAACCGATTGGCAACAAACCCTGGGCCACAGCTTTCAGAGCAATGGCAAAGCCAGCCTGATGGCCGACGGCGCGGAAGGCACACGTTTTGTAGCCGCCGAGTTTGCTGCGGGCACTCAGCCCGTGGTGGAGGTGACCAGCCGTGTGCGCACCCGCAACCGCCATGCAGACCTGAGCCGACCGGGTAAGGGCTTTGTGCGCGAAGACGCCGCAGCCTTGCACTACTACACCCGTCCCACCGAGTTGTTGCCCACCCATGGCATCGTGCGCGAGACCGCACGCAAGGCCACAAAGGGTGCCCAGACCGATGTGCAAAAAGTGCGCGCTATTTACGACTGGGTGGTCGCCAACGCCTGGCGTGAGCCCAAGGTGCGCGGCTGTGGCGAAGGCAATATTCGCGTCATGCTGGAAACCGGCAATCTGGGTGGCAAGTGCGCCGATATCAATGCCTTGTTTGTAGGCCTGTGCCGTGCAGCGGGCGTGCCAGCGCGCGATGTGTATGGTTTGCGCCTGGTGCCTTCAGCGTTTGGGTACAAGCAGTTGTCGGGCAACCCCGCCAACTTGTCGGGGGCGCAGCACTGCCGCGCCGAGGTGTACCTGCAGCAGCATGGCTGGGTGGCGATGGACCCGGCCGACGTGACCAAGGTCATGCGCCACGAAGCGCCCGAGTGGATCAAGACGGTGGACCACCCGCTGGTCAAGCCGGTGTATGACGGTTTGTTTGGTGGCTGGGAAGGCAACTGGGTGGGCTGGAACACGGCGCACGACCTCAAGCTGCCCGGGGCCAAGCTGGGCGCAGCGCACTTTCTGATGTACCCGGTGGCTGAAACCGCTGAAGGGCGTGTGGACAGCTATGTGCCAGCTGAGTTCAAGTACGCCATCAGCGCTGTGCAAGTGAAGGGCTGAGCAACAGTTCACGGCGCACTCAACGCCAGTTTCAATTGACTGTGAAACTGGCGTGATGCGCCTGTGACTGGGTCGGTAAAGGCAATGCTGCGTGCCAGCAATTGCAGGGGCTGGGTAAAGTCCTCGGCTTCATGTGGCCCGCGTTTGACGGCGGGGTAGAACTGGTCGCCCACGATGGGCAAGCCCAAGCCGTTCATGTGCACCCGCAGCTGGTGGCGTTTGCCGCTGATGGGGTGCAGGCGGTACAGCGCGTGATCGCCCAAAGGCCGCAACAACTCAATGTGCGTTTCGCTGTTGGGGCTCAGGCCTTCTTCAGCCGTAGCTTCCCGCATGCGGTAAAACGCCTGCTCGTCTTCCAGCATGTGGCTTTTGCGGGTGAGCGGAAAGGCCCTATCGGCTTGCCAAGGTGCGATGGCTTCATACACCTTTTCCACGCGGCGGTCTCGAAACAGGCGTTGGTAGGCGTCGCGGTCTTGCGGGCGTTTGCACAGCAGCACCAGGCCGGCGGTTTCGCGGTCAATGCGGTGCAGGGGGCTGAGGTCGGCGTGGCCCAGCTGCGCCTTCAGGCGCACCAGCAGGGTTTCACGCACATAGCGCCCGCCGGGTGTCACAGGTAAAAAGTGTGGCTTGTCGGCCACGACCAGGTGCTCGTCTTCGAACAGCACGGTGGCTTCAAACGGAATCGGGGCCTCGTCAAACAACTCGCGCCAGTAGTACACGCGGGCGCCGCCCACATAGGGCGCATCCACAGGCAGGGGCTGGCCGTCTTCGCCGAGCACGGCGCCAACTTGCATGCGTTCCATCCACTCGCTTCGGCTGATGCGCGGCAGGCGCTCGGCCAGGTGGTCGACTAGCTTCGGCCAGGGACTTTTCCGCACCCGGGGCAGCGCCACGCAGCTGGGCGAGACGCCAGCGCGCATGGCGATGTTCGGATTTTTGGGCACGTGGGCCATGGCCGCACTAAAGGCGTCAAACGCGTTTGAACACCAGATCCCACACGCCGTGGCCGAGTTTGAGGCCACGGTTTTCGAACTTGGTCAGGGGACGGTAGTCGGGTTTGGTGGCGTAGCCGCCAGCGCTTGCATCGGCGGTGTTGGTCAGCAAAGGCTCGGCAGACAAGACCTCGAGCATTTGCTCTGCATAGGGCTGCCAGTCGGTGGCCAGGTGCAGGTAGCCACCGGGCTTGATGTGTTTGGCCAGGCGCTGCACAAACGGCCCTTGAATCAAGCGCCGTTTGTGATGGCGGCTTTTGTGCCAAGGGTCGGGAAAGAAGATGTGCACGCCGTCCAGGCTGTCTTCGCCCAGCATCTGGTCCATGACCTCGACAGCGTCGTGCTGCACGATACGGATGTTGCCAATGGCCTCTTCGCCGCAGCGCTTGAGAAGCGCGCCGACACCGGGTTCGTGCACTTCACAGCACAAAAAGTTGTCACCGGGCCGAACGTGCGCGATCTTGGCTGTGGCGTCACCCATGCCAAAACCGATCTCCAGAATCAATGGCGCAGCGCGACCAAAGGCGGCTTGGATGTCCAGGCGCTCGGTCTGGTAAGGAATCAGGAATTTGGGGCCATACAGCTCGAATGCCCGCATCTGCCCCGTGCCCATGCGCCCGGCGCGCAGCACATAGCTCTTGATGGTGCGCATGAAAGGCGCTTCTGAGGGTGCGACAGTGGTTGGTTCGGGCGTGGTCATAGGCAGGCAACAAGGGACACGAAACGTCTAATTATCGCGTCAAGACCAGGGCGGCTCTCGGATCAGCAGTACAGCGTTCGCCAGGCTTCAAGCCAGCCTTGAAGTGCCTGTGTGACCGAGGATGCTGAGCGGGCCTGCGGCAGGTTCAAGGCCAGTGCCGCCTGTTGCAGGGCCTGCAAAGGGGCCGCTACATCCAGCGGCTCGGCGCCGTTTTGTTTACTGAGCTTTTCACCGTTGGAACCCAGCACCAAGGGGGTGTGCAGGTAACGGGGCGTGGGCAGGCCCAAGGCATGTTGGAGCACGATCTGGCGGGCCGTGTTGTCAGCCAGATCTTCACCACGCACCACATCGCTGACACCCTGGGCCGCATCGTCCACCACCACGGCCAGCTGGTAAGCCCACAGACCGTCGGCCCGGCGCAGCACAAAGTCGCCCACTGCTGCTGCAACGTCTTCGGTTTGTTCGCCCAAGCGGCGATCGCTCCAGGGGGTGATGGTGGGCAGGCTGCGTGCCTCGCGCACGGCTTGTAGGTTCAGGCGCCAGGCGCGTACGGGTTTGCCATTCAATCCTGCACGGCAGGTACCGGGGTAGACCTGTGCACGGTGCCGTTCGGTGGGACTGGTTTGTGCGGCTTCAATGTCTTTGCGCGAGCAGCCACAGGGATAGGCCAGGTCTTGTGCAATCAGCTGGTCCAGTGCCCGTTGGTAAATCTCGCCGCGTTGGCTTTGCCAGAGCACGGGGCCATCAGGCACCAAGCCGCAGCGTGCCAGTTGCTGCAGGATTTGCTCGCCAGCGCCGGGGGTGCAGCGTGGGGTGTCGACGTCTTCGATGCGCACCAGCCAGCGCCCCTGGTGCGCACGCGCATCGAGCCAGCTGGCCAGCGCGGCCACCAGCGAGCCCGCATGCAGCAGCCCGGTGGGCGACGGGGCGAAACGGCCGCTGTAGCCCGCCATGCCTCAGCGCTTGCGCAGCACTGCCAGGGCCAACTCCAGGCCGGAGACAAAAGCATCTTCCACGCGGTGGCCCAGGCACCAGTCACCGCACATGCCAATACCTTCGGACTTGAACCACAGGTGGCTCTGGCCCAGGGGCTGCGCGGTTTTGGCGTACAGCCAGCGGTGCACTTCGGTGTGAGTGGGGGTGGCACGGATGCCGCTGATTTCGCCAAAGGCCTTGAGCAGCTTGGCGGTGACGCGTTCGGCGCTGTCGTTGATGTGCTCGGCCGACCAGCTGGCGCTGGCCTGAATGGTCCAGCGTTCAATGGCGTCACGGCCGGGTTTGGATGACTCGCGAGCCATCCAGGCAATGCGGTGGTGGGTGCTGCGCGCAGCGCTCCACTGCGGGCCGATGGTGATCAGGCCAGGTTGCATGGCTTGCGGCCAGGCCGCCATGAGGGTCCAGCAAGGGTCGACTTTGACGCTGTGCAAGGGACTGGCCAGTTCGCTCAGCTCGGAGGCCTGCAGCAGCGCTTGTGCCTGCGCAGCGGGAATGGCCAGAAGGACCTGGTCAAACCCCGCGTAGACATGTTGGCTGCCGTCGGTGCCCTCGGTGTGGACTTGCCAGCCGTGTTTCATGAGTGGGTCGCGCGAGATGCGGGTGGCTCGCGTTTCAATGCGCACATTGCCGTCTTCCACCAAAGGCTCAGCCCAGGCCTTGACCAGGGCGTTCATTCCCGGCGTGGCCACCCAGTGGCGTTCGCCACCTGGCAAAGCTGCTTCGATCACCCGCCCCATAGGGTCGAGCACGCGCACCGCGTTGGCGCTCCAAGGGCGACACAATCCGGGCACCGTGCCCAGGGCAAGCTCGAAACGCGCATCGCGCACCGTGAAATACTGCGCGCCATGGTCAAAGCTGCCAAAGGGGCTGCGGCGCGTGGCCATGCGACCACCGGGGCCTCTGCTTTTTTCAAACAGCGTGACGTGGTGCCCGGCCTGACGCAGGGTGCGGGCGCATGCAATGCCGGCCATGCCGACGCCAATGATGGCAATGTGTGGGGTGCTCATAAGGGCTCACTGTACACGCGAAGCGGCTGCTGCAGCAATGCATCGCGTGTCTTGGGGTTGGCAAGTTGATCAAGCCACCAGCGCAAGGCGGGGCCTGCGGGCTTTTGGCGGCTGGCGCGCCAGGCCAGGTGGGCGGTGCTGCGACGGACTTTCGTGGTTTGACGGACCACCAGGCGTCCCGCGTCAATGTGCGGCTGTGCCAAGGGTTGTGGCAGGAAGCCTGCGCCCAGCCCACGCAGCTGCGCCTGCAGCTTGGTGCGCATGTCGGGCACGGTAAACACCTCCTGGCCGCCCAGCAGGCCAATCGTCAGGCCCTGACCCCGGTGCACGGAGTCGGCCACCGCGACGGCGCGGTGTTGTTGCAGCAGGGCATCGCTCAAGGGCTCGGGCGCTGTAGCCAGCGGGTGTTGAGGGGCCACGGCGAATACAAAGTCCACCTCGCCCAAGGGCGTGTGTTGAATGTCCGAAGCCAGACCTGGCTCCAGCACCGCGCCAATGGCCAGGTCGGCCAGACCGTTGGTGAGCGCTGCCAGCGTGCCTGAGAGGGTTTCGTGTCGAATGCGCAGCCGGGTGGGGCTGCCCAAGGCCAGAAAGGCCTCACTCAGGTCCAGGACCACATCTTGTGCAATGAGGCTGTCCACCGCCACGGTGAACGCGGCTTCCCAACCGGTGGCCACGCGTCGAATGCGGTTGGCCACCGCGTCCAGATCGCCCAGCAGACGGTCAGCCTCGCGCAGGAGTTCCTGCCCTGCGGCGGTGGGTTGGGCTTGGCGCGAGCTGCGGTCAAACAGCAGCACATCGAGCGCGTCTTCCAGTTGGCGCACGCGGTACGTCAGGGCGCTGGGCACCACGCCCAAGGCGCGGGCGGCAGCGGCAAAGCTGCCCTCGCGGCCAATAGCCTGTAGCATGAGCAAGGTGTCGGGCGTGAGCCAGTCGCGTGGGGCAGTCATGGTTTATATGCAAATAAATTGAATGATGCCATCAAATTAAAAGCATGGTTTCAGAGAGGGTAGCACCTACATTTGCTACACACCTTTTGAAAGGCACAAGCATGCTGACGATTCGCAAATCCACCGACCGGGGTTACGCCGACCACGGCTGGCTCAAGAGCTTTCACAGCTTTTCATTTGCCAATTACTTTGACCCGCAGCACATGGGCTGGGGCAATTTGCGCGTGATCAACGAAGACCGCATTGCGCCCGGGACCGGCTTTGGCACGCATGGCCACCGCGATATGGAAATCATCAGCTACGTGCTGTCGGGCAATCTGGCACACCAGGACAGCATGGGCAACATCAAGGGCATCCCGCCCGGTGACGTGCAGCGCATGAGTGCGGGCTCTGGCGTGCGCCACAGCGAGTTCAACCATGCCAAAGGCGAGCAAACCCATTTCTTGCAGATCTGGATCGAGCCCAATGTGCACGGTATCGAACCCAGCTACGAACAAATAACCATTCCTGAGGCGGCCAAGCGCGGTCAGCTGGCGCTGGTCGCTGCGCCTGAAGGCGGCCAGCACACGGTCAAAATCCATGCCGATGCACGAATGTATGCGGGTCTGCTGGATGGCACCGAGCAGGCCACCCTGACGCTGGACGCGCAGCGAAAAGCCTATGTGTTTGTGGTGCGTGGCAGTTTGCATGCCAACGGCCAAACACTGAACGCCGGTGATGCGGCAATGTTGCAAGCAGAATCCTGCCTGACGCTGGACCAAGGCCAAAACGCCGAAGTGCTGGTGTTTGACCTGGCCCCCTGATTTTTTCTTTTTTTCAACCAAGGAGTTTTCTCATGTCAAAGACTGTTGTTGTTTTCCACTCGGGCTATGGCCACACCCAATTTATCGCTCAGCAAGTGGCCAAAGGGGCCGATGCGCAGTTGGTGGCCATTGACGCTGACGGCAACGTCAGCGAAGCCGACTGGGCCGTGCTGGACGCTGCCGACGCCATCATCATGGGCTCGCCCACCTACATGGGCGGCGTGAGCTGGCAGTTCAAGAAATTTGCCGACGCTTCGTCCAAGCGCTGGTTCACCCGCGCCTGGCAAGACAAGTTTTTTGCAGGCTTTTCGGTCAGCGCCAGCCTCAACGGCGACAAGGGCATGACCCTGGCTTATCTGCAAACCCTGGCTTCGCAGCACGGCGGCCTGTGGGTCAGCCTGGGCATGGCGCCCGCCAACGCCACGGCATCGACCCGCAACGACGTCAACAACCTGGGGGGGTCGGTCGGTCTGCTGGTGCAGGCGCCTTCCGACGCTGGCGCCGACAAAATCCCGCAAGGCGATGTGGACACCGCTGTCAAGTTTGGTGAGCGCGTGGCGGCTGTTGCAGCCAAAGCCCGCGGCTTATGACCTGACCTGGGGGCGGGTGGGCAACCTACAATCAGGGCATGTTTGTCCACCTGCGCCTTCACTCCGAATTTTCCATTGTTGATGGCACCTGCCGCATTGACGACGTCGTCAAAAGCGCAGCCCGTGACGGCCAGCCAGCGCTGGCTATTACGGACCTGAACAACCTGTTCGGGGGCGTCAAGTTCTACAAAGAAGGTCGCGGCAAAGGCGTCAAGCCGATCTTGGGCAGCGAAGTCCAGCTCGAAGGTCTGGCTGGGGACCCCGGTCAAACTTCGCGCATCATCTTGCTGGCCCAAAGCAAGCAGGGCTACCTGAATTTGTGCGAGTTGCTCGCGCGGGGGTGGACACGCCATGTGGTCAAGGCCCAATCGGTCCTCAAAGTTGAGTGGCTGCAGGAATTGGGCGAGGGCCTGATTGTCCTGTCGGGTGCGCAGGCAGGTCCAGTGGGCCAAGCCCTGGTGCAGGGTGACACGGCCAAGGCATCTGACATTGCATTGCAGCTGGCTTCTTTGTTTCCGCACCGGTTTTATCTGGAGCTTCAACGTGCGGGCCGCCCTGACGATGAGCCCCACGTCGTTTCCACGGTTCAGCTTGCGGCCCGGTTGGGCCTGCCGGTGGTGGCCACCCACCCTGTGCAGTTTCTGACGGCCGAGGACTACGAGGCGCATGAAGCGCGCGTGTGCATTGCCGAGGGTGAAATCCTGGCCAATCCGCGCAGGGTGCGCCGTTTTACCCGTGAGCAGTATTTCAAGTCGGCGGCGGAGATGCAGACGCTGTTTGCCGATGTGCCCAGCGCCCTTGCCAACACGGTTGAAATTGCCAAGCGTTGCAACCTGACGCTGGTGCTGGGCAAACCGCAGTTGCCCAATTTCCCGATTCCGCCAGTCAACGGCGAGGTGTTGTCGGTGGAAGATTATTTCCGCCATGTGTCGCACGAGGGGCTGAACGAACGCTTGATTCACCTGTACCCCGACGAGACCCAGCGCGAGGCGCAGCGTCAGCGTTATGTCGATCGTTTGGAGTTTGAGCTGAACACCATCCTCAAGATGGGTTTTCCCGGCTACTTCCTGATCGTGGGGGACTTCATTCAATGGGCTAAAACCCATGGTTGCCCCGTAGGGCCAGGCCGTGGATCTGGTGCGGGCTCTTTGGTTGCGTATGCGCTCAAGATCACCGACCTGGACCCGCTGCAGTACAACCTGCTGTTCGAGCGTTTTTTGAACCCCGAGCGGGTGTCCATGCCCGACTTCGACATCGACTTTTGCCAGGCCAACCGCGACCGGGTGATTGAATACGTCAAGGAAAAATACGGACGCGATGCGGTCAGCCAGATTGCCACCTTCGGCACCATGGCCGCGCGTGCGGCCATCCGTGACGTGGGTCGTGTCATGGACATGAGCTACACCTTTTGCGACGGCATCAGCAAGCTCATTCCCAACAAGCCGGGCAAGCCCGTCACCATCCAGTATCCGCCGGCCGACCTCAAGCCCGACGACAAGGAAAAGTACGCGATTGCGGCCGAGCCGATGCTGGCCGAGCGCATCGAGCGCGAAGAAGACGTCAAGAACCTGATCGAGATGGCCCAGAGCCTGGAGGGCATGACACGCAACGTGGGCATGCACGCGGGCGGTGTGCTGATCGCGCCGGGCAAGCTGACCGATTTTTGTCCGCTGTATCAACAGCCCGGCAGCGAGTCGGCGGTGAGCCAGTACGACAAGGACGACGTGGAAGCGGCCGGCCTGGTGAAGTTTGACTTCTTGGGCCTGGCTACGCTGACCATTCTGGAGATTGCACGCGAGTTCATCATGGCCCGCCACAAGGGGCAGGAAGACTTTGCGTTCGAGAACATTCCTCTGGACGATGCGCCCACCTACAAACTGTTCCAGGACGGCAAGACCGAAGCGGTGTTCCAGTTTGAAAGCCGGGGCATGCAGGGCATGCTGCGCGATGCACGCCCGACGCGCCTGGAAGACCTGATTGCTCTGAACGCGCTGTACCGACCGGGTCCCATGGATCTGATCCCCAGCTTCGTGGCCCGCAAGCACGGGCGCGAAGAGGTCGTATACCCGCACCCTGCTGTGGCCGAGATGCTCTCCGAGACCTACGGCATCATGGTCTATCAGGAGCAGGTGATGCAGACGGCGCAGATCCTGGGCGGTTACTCGCTCGGTGGCGCCGATCTGCTTCGCCGCGCCATGGGCAAGAAAAAGGCCGAGGAAATGGCCGAGCACCGAGAGAAGTTCCGCGCTGGTGCCTTGGCCACACACAACATTTCGCAAGACAAAGCCGACGAAATCTTTGACTTGATGGAGAAGTTCGCGGGCTACGGCTTCAACAAGTCGCACGCCGCTGCCTACTCCTTGCTGGCCTATCACACCGGCTGGTTGAAGGTGCATTACACGGCTGAGTTCTTCTGCGCCAACATGACCGTGGAAATGGACGACACCGACAAGCTCAAGGTGTTGTTCGAAGACGCGCTCAAGTTCGGCATCACGTTCGATCCGCCGGACGTCAACCGCGGAACCTACCGCTTTGAGCCTGTCACCGACAAGGTGATCCGCTATGGCCTGGGCGCCATCAAGGGCACGGGCCAACAAGCCATTGAAGCGATCGTGGCTGCGCGCGAAGAGGGGGGGGCGTTTACCAGCTTGTTTGACTTCTGTGTGCGGGTAGACCGCAGTCGCTTGAACAAACGCACGGTGGAGGCCCTGATCAAGGCGGGCGCTTTTGACTCCCTGCACATGAACCGGGCTGCCTTGGTGGCCAGCATCGACACAGCCTTTGAATTTGCCAACGCCACTGCTGCCAACGCCAACCAGGGGGGGCTGTTTGACATGCTTGGTGACGACTCGCATGGTTCGAGCACCCAGGAGCCCGAGCTGGAAGACGTGCTGCCCTGGGGCATCAAAGAGCGCTTGACCCATGAAAAAACAGCCGTGGGTTTTTACCTGTCGGGTCACCTGTTCGATGCGGTCGAGCGCGAAGTGCGCCAGTTCGTGCGCCGCAAGATTGACGACCTGATCGACAGCCGCGAGCCGCAATTGATAGCGGGCATCGTGAGTGATTTGCGCGTCATCAACGGGATGCGCGGCAAGGTGGCCATCTTCAAGCTCGACGACAAATCAGGCGTGATGGAAGCCACAGCCGACGAAAGTCTGATTCACGCTGCACGTCATGCCCTCAAGGATGATGAGCTGATCATCGTCATGGCCAAGATGCAGGTGGACCGCTTCTCAGGGGGATTTCGCCTGAAGATCGAGCAGATTTGGGACCTGGGCGATGCGCGCTGCCGTTTTGGCAAGTTCCTGCGTGTCAAGGTCAATGGGCATGCGCCCGACATTGCGCGCTTGTTGCGCGAATTCCCGGTGGTGCGTGAGCACACCGAGCATGGCGAGTTGGTCAAAGGCCTAGCGGTGCGCTTGCAGCTCGAGCGCCGCAGCCCCGACGTGGCGGCCCGCGCCGAATTGGCGCTTGGCGAGCAGGTGAAGTTCTTTCCCTCCGATGCGGCGCTGGCCAGCTGGATGGCCCAAGCCGAGGGCGGGCAAGCGCAGATCGTCTACGACTGATCAGTCCAGTGGCCTGAAGCCCAGTACGATGACCGAGGGGACGCGCCCATCGGTGTCCACGGGCAATACGCGGGTTTTGTCGATGGCTTTGAGCACCGCATCATCCCACGCTGCATTGCCGCTGGACTGCAACAATCTGCGGCTGAGGATGGTGCCGTTGTTGGAGGCGCGCACCTCCACCTCGGCACGAGGGTTGCCGGGTACATCGCCTGGGAAGGTGATGTTGGGTTTGATGCGTCCGACCAGACGACCGGCATAGGTGGCCGATGGGCCCGATGATTTCAAGGCTGTGCCGGTCGCATTGGCCCCCCCCGAGGCGCCCGCCAGACCTTGCATGCGTTTGAGGTTTTCCTGGCGCAGGGCTTCGGCACGTGCAGCCTCGGCTTTGGCCTGGGCCTCCTGTTTTTTGCGTTCGGCAGCTTTCTTCTTGGCCAGTTCTTCCTTGGCTTGCTGCTCCTTGAGCTTTTGCTCTTTCTCGGCTTTTTCTTTGTCAGCTTTCTCTTTCGCCAATTTTTCTTTGGCGAGTTTGTCCTTGCGCAGCTTCTCGGCCAGCTCTTTTTCGAGGGCTTTTTTCTTTTCGTCTTCTTTTTGTTTTTTCAGCGCGATTTCGGCATCGCGTTGTTGAACCTCAGGCTCGGGCTGAGGCCGTGGCGTCGGTTTTGGGGGCTCGGGTTTGACGGGGTCAGGTTCAGGCGCGGGCTCGGGTTCGGGCTCCATCAGCTTGGGGGCAGCTTGCTGAGGCATCGACGACCATAACTCGGCCACTGCGGTAACGACGGTAGGCTGCGTGCTCCAGCGCGTGGCCAGACCCAGGGCCACAAACAGCAACACATGGGCGGCGGCAGCCAGGCCGTAAGAACGCCCACGCGCCGGCTCGGGCGGCGGTGCAAATTCAGCCTGATAAGTGGAGCTCAGCGACTGCAAACCCGGTGTCCTTTGCTGAGACCGATCAAGGGGCCAGTTGAACGGACAAGCCCACGCGCGCAATCCCGGCGCGTTGAAGGGTGTCCATGACCTTGACCACGTTTTCGTATTTGACGTTACGGTCTGCGCTGATGACGACGGCGGTGTTGGTCTCGTTGCCTTGGGCGTTTTTAACGGCCTCGGCCACACCGCCGATCATCAGCTTGCTGGTCTTTCCGTCCGCCACCAGTTCCAGGGTTTCGTCCTTCTGGATGACGATTTGCAAGACCTTGTCGGGTTGCTTGTTGGCTTTGCCCATGCTGGGCAGGTCGATCAGGCTGGGCGTGATCATGGGGGCGGTGACCATGAAGATGATCAACAGCACCAGCATGACGTCGATGAACGGGACCATGTTGATCTCGTTGACAGCGCGGCGGCCGCGTCCTCGGTGTGCAACTGCGGGCATCGGCGGCTCCTTGCTCAGTGGCCCGAAGCGGTGGCTGCGCTGGCACCGAGGCTGCGCTGGAGGATGTTGGAGAACTCTTCGATGAAGGTCTCCAGCTTGATGGCCACGCGGTCAATGTCGCGGGCAAAGCGGTTGTAGGCGACCACGGCCGGGATGGCGGCGAACAAACCAATGGCGGTAGCCACCAGCGCTTCGGCAATGCCTGGGGCCACGGTGGCCAGTGTCACTTGCTGCAAGTTGGCCAGTCCCGTAAAGGCGTGCATGATGCCCCACACGGTGCCGAACAAGCCGACATAAGGAGACACCGAACCGACAGACGCCAACAGCGACAAGTTGGATTCAATCGCATCCATCTCGCGCTGATAGCTGGCGCGCATGGCGCGGCGTGCACCGTCCATCAGTGCGCTGCTGTCGTTGATGCGGCGTTCGCGCAGTTTTTGGTACTCGCGCATGCCGCTGGCGAAGATGCGTTCCATGGGGCCAGAGGTTTTGGCGTTTTGGGCCGCAGCAGCGAACAGCTCGTTCAAGCTGGTGCCTGACCAAAAGTCGCGCTCGAACTCGTCGTTGAGTTCGTTCACGCGTTTGATCGAACCAATCTTGCGAAAGATAGCGGCCCAGCTGGTGATGGAGACGCCCATCAGCATCAGCACCACAACTTGGACAACCCAACTGGCGTTGAGCAATAAATGAACGATGGAAAAGTCTTGTGTCATGTCAGGCGTTCCAATACAGAAGAGGGGATTCTCGCAGGCTTCATGGCGGCAGCATCGACCCAACCGATACGGATGGTGCCTTCGCAAAGTAAAGTTTCACCCAGCCATGCCTGTTGAGCAATGACGAGGCTGGCGCGGCCACCTTCGGCCAAGGTGGCGGTGACGCGCAGCTGGTCATCCAGCTTGGCGGGGCGGTGGTATTTGACGGTGGTTTCACTCACCACAAACATGCCACCGGTTTCCTCGCGCAGCGCGTGTTGGCCAATGCCCAGCGCGCGCAGCCACTCGGTGCGTGCGCGCTCGAAGAACTTGAGGTAGTTGGCATAAAACACGATGCCACCGGCATCTGTGTCTTCCCAATAAACCCGAATGGGGTGTTCAAAAATGGTGCTCATGGTTTAGCTCAGAATTTTTTGTAAACGCGCAATCGCAGCTTGCAACTCAGGCAACGAGCGGGCGGTGGAGAAGCG
>JALRIL010000012.1 GCA_023255445.1 Limnohabitans sp.
CAGTCCGGGCGGGTCAGCGCCGAGCACGTGCTCAATGTGCTGTCGCGCCTGAAAGAGCCCGAACTGCGGGTGGAGCCGGCGACCACGTCGGTGGACCTGAAGATACCGTCGCAGGCCGATTTGAAGCGCTACGACCGGCTGCGCCAGTCGAAGGAGGTGCGCCATGCATGAGCTGGTCAACGACTTCAAGGCACTGGGCCTTCACGGCATGGCCAGTGCCTGGCCGGAGGTGCTGGGCACGGCACGCATCAAGGCGATGGACCACGAGGCGGTGCTGCGCCAGCTCATCAAGGCCGAGATGGCGCAGCGCGAGGTACGTTCCATGGCCTATCAGATGCGCGTGGCGCGCTTCCCCTCGCACCGGGACCTGACAGGGTTTGACTTTGCCCAAGCGCATGTGGAGGAGGCACTGGTGCGTGAGCTGCATACCTTGCGATTCGCAGCCTCGGCGCACAACGTGGTCTTCGTCGGTGGCCCGGGCACCGGCAAGACGCACCTGGCCACCAGCCTGGGCATCGAAGCCATACGCGCCCATGGCAAGCGGGTGCGCTTCTTCTCGACGGTGGAGCTGGTCAACGCACTGGAGCTGGAGAAGGCCCAGAACAAGGCCGGGCAGTTGGCCCATCGGCTGATGTACGTGGACCTGGTGATTCTGGACGAGATGGGCTATCTGCCCTTCACGCAGTCAGGCGGTGCCTTGCTGTTCCATCTGCTGTCCAAACTCTACGAGCGTACCAGCGTGGTCATCACCACCAACCTGAACTTCTCAGAGTGGAGCACCGTCTTTGGCGACGCCAAGATGACCACGGCGCTGCTCGACCGGTTGACGCATCACTGCCACATCGTGGAGACCGGCAACGAGAGCTGGCGCTTCAAGCATTCCAGTGCCGCTGCGGGCACCACCAAAACCACACGGGCCAGGGCCCAGAAAGGAGCCGATCAAACAACCCAGCCGTTAGACTTATCCACAACCGACTGACAAAACATCATCAAAACCAGTGGCTCAATATTCGGTGTGAACACTGGCTCAGTTTGTACGGTGAATCAACACTGTAGGCCGCTTGACCCAAAACGGACGTGATTGCGTGTTGTTCGGCTTGCCCGGTAATCCGGTGGCCGTGATGGTGACCTTCCTGGCTTTTGTACGCCCTGCACTTCAACGCTTGATGGGTTGGGATGCACCTGCACAACCCCTGCTCAAAGCTCGTACCCGCGAAAAGCTGCGCAAAAAACCTGGTCGCACCGAGTATCAACGTGGCATTGTGGAGCGCGACGAAAACGGGGAATTGTGGGTACGCTTGACAGGTAACCAGGGCTCAGGGGTACTCAGCTCCATGGTGCAGGCCAATGGTCTGATCGTTCTGCACCACGAACAACCCACCGCAGAAATCGGTGACTGGGTCGATGTGATGATGTTTGACGGACACTTGTAAGCGCTGGCGCGGCTGGCGGGGGCCAAACTTGTCACCGGCGTGGTTCATTCTATAGCGTCTTGCGATCTCTCCTGCATGTGCAGCCCCTGACGCAACCCCTCTGAAAGTGCGCTGGCGTTATCGGCCAGCATCGAATGTGATCCCTGGGTTTTGTCATGGTTGAGATACCGCCTGCGCTCAGACCAATGCCCTTTGTTTTTTGTCAACTATTTCCGTCGCGGTCATTCATCTTGCTTCGCCGTACTTCACCCTTTCGTCACGAACTCACGACTCCTGAGCATCAGTTTGACACGATTTGCAGCTAAACCTACAATACCATCAGCCATACAGAGCCCCTTAACTAAAGTCGCGACGACTCCCCGCTTCACCTTTTTCAAGGTGTAAATTTGTATGGTGAGTGACTGCCTTTCTGGGCGTCTACGGTGCCAATAACTGCCGTGTGAACCTCAACCAAACGGTCTGAGTGTTTTACGCAGTGTTGCACGCACCACAGCAAAAGCACGAAGCCGTTTTTCGGAGCTTTTGTTATGGAAATTTCTTATGGCACTTTTGGCGATGGCGCGGCGGCAACAGTTTTTGCGCTCATCAAACCTAAGGACGCGACCCGTCTTTGCAAAATCGGCACCACCACGCTATACAAGTGGTGTCGCGAAGGCAAACTGACGCCCATCAAATTCGGACCTCGTTGTACGCGCTTCAGGCTTTCAGAGGTCCAAGTGTAGCCGCACGCACACCAGAATCACGTCGATTGGAAATCGCATCCCTTTGGTTGCCAGCATCGCGTTCAAACCTTTTCAGTCAAAACACTCAGCATAGACCAGCGGGCGGCTTGACCGCCAACGCGACACCCATTAGCCTGGCGGTGTACGATTAAGCAATTGTTTTGAGAAATTTTGATGCGAAGCCTTATGGCTGTACGTTTTGATGACATGACCCACAAAAATGACTCTTCCTGGGTAACCGCTGCCGATGTGGCGCGCGTAGCTGGCGTCTCCCGCTCTGCGGTGTCACGCACTTTTACCGAGGGCGCGAGCGTTTCTCCCGATACGCGCGCACGTGTGCTGCAGGCGGCAGAATCGCTGGGCTACCAGGTCAACATGCTGGCCCGCAGTATGATCCAGCGCCAGAGCAACCTTGTAGGCGTCGTCGTTTCCGGTTTTGACAACCCGTTTCTGCTGAGTTTGCTGGGGCCGCTGACGCACCATCTGACGCGGCGCTCGCAAGCCCCTTTGCTGATGGATGCAAGTGAGCCCGAGCAACTTTCCAAGACTTTACGCCAGCTCCTGCAGTACCGGATCGCCGGTGTGATCCTTACATCGGGCACACCGCCCATCGAACTGGCCAAGGAGTATCTGCGGCTGCGCATTCCGGTGGTCATGATCAACCGCGAACCGGTGCTTGAAGGCGTTGATGTGGTCAACAGTGACAACCGCCAGGGCGGAACTCTGGCGGCCCAGGTGTTGCGGGATGCCGGCGCGCACGACCTGATCGTGCTGAATGTACCGACAGCCACGCACAGCGCGCGGGAGCGAAGTGAAGCTTTTGCGAACGCCCTGGCGCAGGAGGTGAAGGACGGTGTTGTCCGGCTGCGCCGTGTAAAGGCGTCCGGTGTCGGCTACGCAGGCGGATTTGATGCGGCACGCACGCTGCTGGCCGATGCAGCCAATCGGCCGGACGGCGTTTTCTGCACCAACGATGCGCTGGCTTGTGGCCTCATCGACGGTGCCCGTGAACTGTACGGTCTTCGGGTGCCAGACGACTTGCGCGTCATCGGTTTTGACGACATTCCCATGTCTTCCCACAGCCCTTACGGGCTCACAACATTTCGCCAGAATATCAATACACTTGCCGAGCGTGCCGTGGTTTGTCTCGCCGAGAGAATGGCCGCGCCGCAAATGGCAGGCCGTCTGCTGCAGCTGCCCGTCACGTTCGTCCAGCGCACCTCATGCGGCCTTGGCCTTGAAGCCATGCGCTCATCGTTGCAGGCAAGAGCCTAGTCAATTATGGGCGTCTTGCTGGCCAGTATCAGTCCCTAGGTGTATGGTCCCGGAGAGTCGTGACGTTATTCTGTCCGCTGAGGAGGAAAAAGCGTTATGGCAAACATGCTTCACGGCAGCGCCCGCACGACGCCGAGAATTCGAGCCGAGCTCCAAAGGTCGAAAGAAAAGACCAGCATCCTGGCCCAGCGGTATGGGCTGAGCCGCACGACCGTCACGAAGTGGCGATCCCGCACCACGACTGCAGATGCGCCCATGGGTCCGACGAAGCCCAAAAGCACAGTGCTTTCTCCTGCCGAGGAAGCCGTCATTGTGGAGTTCCGGCGAAGAACGCTGCTGCCCCTGGACGACGTGATGGGCTGTTTACGCGAGAGCATTCCGAAACTGACCCGTTCAAGCCTGCACCGCTGCCTTCAAAGGCATGGGATCTCACGGCTGCCAGCCAGAGAGATCAAAAAAACTTGCAGAGGAAAGTTTGCGCCGACCGAAATTGGCTACGTGCATATCGACATTGCCGAGCTGCGCCTCACTGAAGGCAAGCTCAACATGTTTATGGCCATTGACCGGGTTTCCAGGTTCACCTACGTCGAATTTCGAAACGACCTTGGGAAGATGAATGGTGCGGACTTGCTTAGCGCGGCGTGATTAAAGCCTTTCCCTACACGATTCACACAGTGTTGACGGACAACGGCATGGCTTTTGCCGACCTGCCCAAGAACCGTAACAAGCCCATCCCCGCTTTTCTGGGGATGCACATCTTTGGCCGGGTCTGCAATGAAAACGGCATCGTCCACAAGCTGACCAAGCCTTATCACCCCCGGATGAATAGGCAGGCCGAGCGGATGAACCGCACTATCAAGGATGCCACCATCAAGGCCTTCCACTATCCCGACTTGCAGAGCTTGAGTGTTCATGCGCAGGCCTTCGTCTGCGCCTTCAACTTTGCCAAACACTTGAAGGCTCTGAGATGGGAAACGCCTTACCAAACCATTGTGGATGCCTGGCAGAAAAACCCGGCTTTATTCAAAACTGATCCACGTCACCTCATTCCGGGACCCTACACCTAGGGAAAACACTGATTTCCTCAAATCTCTGCACAGACTACATTACACACGTGCTTATGCACACGTGTGCAATACTCGGATAACTGAGGCAGGCTTGTACCGCACTGCCCCCAACTGGAGATAAACCATGAAATTCAAACCACTGCGCCACCTGATCCTGTCATCGCTTTTGGTTCTGCCGCTGGCGGGCCATGCTGCCGAACGGCTGAACATGCTGTGCGCGGCCGACAACGACTGGTGTGAACTGATGCGCAACAGTTTTGAGAAGGAAAGCCGGGTCGAAGTGTCGATGGTGCGCAAGAGTGCCGGCGAAATCTATGCGCAGCTCCGCGCGGAGGCCAACAATCCCAAGACTGACATCTGGTGGGCTGGAACCGGTGATCCGCATTTGCAGGCTTCGGCTGAAGGCCTCACTGAAATGTACAAATCGCCCATGCTGGCAAAGCTGCACCCCTGGGCGCAGAAGCAAGCAGAAATCTCCGGCTACCGCACCGTGGGAATCTATGCCGGGCTACTGGGCATCGGCTACAACCCTGAAGTGCTCAAGCGCAAAGGCGTGATGGCGCCCAAGTGCTGGAAGGACTTGTTGAACCCTGCCTACAAGGGCGAAGTCCAACTCCCCAATCCCAATTCATCGGGCACGGCCTACAACATGATCGCCACGCTGGTCCAGTTGCAGGGTGAGAACGAAGCCTTCGATTTCATGAAAAAGCTCAATGACAACGTGAGCCAGTACACCAAGAGCGGTTCTGCACCTGCGAAAGCGGCTGGTCGCGGCGAAACCGGCATCGGCGTCACGTTCCAGCACGACCTGCTGAAGGAAACGCTGGCCGGCTTTCCGGTCGAGGTGATTTCCCCATGCGAAGGCACTGGCTATGAGGTGGGGTCGATGAGCATTGTCAAGGGCGCGAAAAATATGGAATCAGCCAAACGCTTCTATGAATTCGCCTTGCGCGCCGACGTTCAGTCGCTTGCAGCCAAGGCCAATGCCCTGCAGGTTCCGGCAAACAAGGAGGCTTCGATTCCACCGCGTGCGCCGCGCCTTGAGTCGGTCAAGACGATCAATTACGACTCTGCCAAATACGGCAGCAATGAAACCCGCAGGCGCCTTCTCAAGCGCTGGGACGACGAGATTTTCTCGCTGCCGCGTTGAGCGCCAAGCTTTTAAAGGACTGATTGTCGTGAGCAAATCATTGCGTGGCTGGCTGCTGCTGGCCTTGTGCAGCCTGCTGCTGTTGCCCTGGTATCAGCAGGAAGCCGGATTTTTCGGGGGCGAATGGCTGGCGGATGGCTGGCCGGGCAGCCAGGCTACAGCGTCGGCGCTGTGGCAGGTGTTTAGCTTTCAGCACCGTGAATTGCTGCCCTTGCTGTTGATGCCGGTAGCTGCCATGCTGCTGGGCGTTGCGAGACTGACGCGGCACCAGTTCGGTGCAGCACTGGTGGCTATCGGGCTGGCCAGCCTGGCTTGGCTCGGGTTTGAGAGTGCTCTGCCAGCCGTGTTCGGGCTGGCTGCGGCACCGGGACTGGGCTGGGGCGCCTTGGTGTTCAGCGCCTGCGCGCTGATGGTGTTGAGCACAGGCGCGGCGCTGCTGGGTGCTTGCCGGGGCGATGTGTTCGTTTGCGGCGTGATCGCGGCATTGGTCGCTCTGATCGGACTGTTCGTGATGTTCCCGGTGCTGCGGGTGCTGGCAAACGCCTTTGCGCTGGAAACCAGTGGCTACAGCCTGACGACAGGTCTGTCGCGCCTAGTGGATGGCCGAATCTGGTCAATGGGCTGTGTCGGGGGCAACCGTGGATGCGGTGTGGCCTGGAACACTCTTTTCCTGGCGCTGGCGTCGGCTACGGGTACCACACTGCTGGGTCTGGCATTTGCCTTGGTGGTCACGCGCACCGGCTTTCGCTTCAAACGCAGCCTGCGTGCCCTGACGGTGCTGCCCATCATCACGCCGCCTTTTGTCATCGGCATGGCGCTGATCCTGCTGTTTGGCCGCAACGGCGCCGTGACGGCCTGGTTCAGCGAACTGACCGGCGTAGCTCCGGGGCGCGGTTTGTATGGTTTTTACGGTGTCTGGCTGGCGCAATTGTTGTCCTTTACGCCCATCGCATTCATGGTTCTCATCGGCGTGGTTGAAGGTGTCAGCCCGTCGGTCGAAGAAGCTTCGCAGACCATGGGCGGCTCGCGCTGGCAGACGTTCTGGCGCGTGTCGCTGCCGCTGATGCGGCCAGGTCTGGCCAATGCTTTTCTGGTCGGCTTCATCGAAAGCCTGGCCGACTTCGGCAACCCGATGGTGCTGGGAGGCAGCTACAGCGTGCTGTCTACCGACATCTATTTCGCCATCGTCGGCGCCCAGAACGATGCCGGACGCGCCGCCGGCCTGGGCATGATCCTGCTGGCCTTCGCCGTCACAGCCTTCATTGCGCAGCGCCGCTGGGTGGGCACCAAGTCCTACACCACGGTGACCGGCAAGGCCGACAACGGCCAGCATGCCGGCCTGGACTGGCGCCTGAGCTGGCTGCTGGGCGCGGTGGTGGTGATCTGGAGCAGCTTCACGCTCGTGCTGTACGGCATGATCCTGACCGGCGGCTTTATGAACCAGTGGGGGCGTGACAACAGTTTCACGTTGCGCCACTATGCCGATGCCTTCGGCATCGAAGCCGGCGAGCGCGGCCTGCGCTGGGTCGGCACCGCCTGGGATTCGCTGTTTACCAGCCTGATGATCGCCGGCATCTCGGCGCCTATCACCGCCGCGCTGGGCCTGGTGGCGGCATGGCTGCTGGTTCGCCAGCGTTTTGCCGGAAAGTCTGCTTTCGAGTTCGCAACCATGCTCAGTTTTGCGATTCCTGGAACGGTCATTGGCATCAGCTACATCCTGGCCTTCAACACGCCGCCCATCGAGTTGACCGGCACTGCCGCCATTCTGGTGCTGTGCTTTGTGTTTCGCAACATGCCGGTCGGCCTGCGCGGCGGCATTGCGGCCATGAGCCAGCTCGACCGCAGCCTGGACGAAGCGTCGACGATGCTGGGGGCCAACAGTTTCACCACGGCACGCAGGGTCATCCTGCCCTTGATGCGGCCGGCCCTGAGCACGGCCCTGGTGTACAGCTTCGTGCGAAGCATCACCTCGGTCAGCGCCGTCGTGTTCCTGGTCAGCGCCAAGTACAACATGGCTACGGCTTACATCGTCGGCCTGGTCGAGAACGGCCAGTACGGCATTGCGATTGCCTATGCCAGTGTGCTCATCGTCGTGATGCTGCTGTGCGTGTTGCTGGCTCAGCGCCTGGTTGGCCAGCGCAAACTGCGCCGTGTGGACCGCGTGCAAGGCTAGGTGGCCGAAGCCGTCGTGCCGACTTCCCTGGTTATTAAGAAAGTTCCGTCATGAGTATCACGAATCAAGAAGATGCCCTGGTCTTCGACCATGTCACCAAGCAGTACGGCAGCGTGGTTGCCGTCAACGATGTCTCTTTCAGCATTCCCAAGGGCACGCTGGTCACGCTGCTTGGCCCCAGTGGGTGCGGCAAGACCAGTACGCTGCGGCTGATCGCCGGGCTGGAAAGCGTAAGCAGTGGCCGCATCCTGATTGGCGGGCGCGACGTGACGCAGCAGTCAGCCATCGAACGGCATGTCAGCATGGTGTTCCAGTCGTATGCGCTGTTCCCGCACATGAGCGTCATTGAGAACGTGGCCTATGGACTGGAAGTCAGCGGTGCCCGCAAGGCCGACGCCAAGGCCCAGGCCGAAGAGGGCTTGCGCCTTGTCGGCCTGGTGGACTATGGCGCGCGGCTACCCAGCGAGCTTTCGGGTGGCCAGCAGCAGCGGGTGGCGGTGGCGCGTGCCTTGGTGCTCAAGCCGCAGGTGCTGCTGCTTGACGAGCCGTTGTCCAACCTGGACACCAAGCTGCGTCGGCGCGTGCGCGACGAAATCCGCGAACTCCAGCAGCGTCTGCAGCTTACGGCCGTCTATGTGACCCATGACCAGGAAGAAGCGCTGGCGGTGTCCGACCAGATCATCGTGATGAACAAGCAGCGCATTGCCCAGTACGGCACGCCGCGCGATCTGTTCGAGACGCCCGCTGACGAGTTCGTGGCCGACTTCATTTGCGACGCCAACCTGGTGGACGGCGACGTGCGCGGCGCCGCGAGTGACGGGCTGGTGGACTGCCACATCGGCGGCGCCGTTGTGCGTTTGGCTAACCGGCGTGGCTACCGGGGCAATGTCAAGGTGGCGGTGCGGCCTGATGCGATGCATCTTGCGCCAGCGGCAGCTCATGACGGACTGGTCGGCCAGGTGCTGCACGCGTCCTTTTTAGGCACCGAGATGCAGTACACGGTGGCGTCGCCGCTTGGCGAGTTGTTTGTGCGGCAGCCTGAGGTGCGCCGGCCATTGCCGGTAGGGGGTTCCGTGTCGATTCGCTTCGCTGACCAGGGTCTGGCTATTGTTGGGGGAAAAAAATGATCAATGAAATGCAGGCACGCTATCAACTGGCGCAGGCCGTGGCCCGCCGGGCAGGCGAAAAAGCGCTGGAAATGTTTCGGCAGCGCGACCGCCTGGTGATCGAGTCCAAGGGGCTGCAGGACATGGTGAGCGCCGCTGACCGCGACACCGAGCTGCTGATCCGCGCCGAGGTGCAGGCCAGCTTTGCCGAGGACGGTTTTTTGGGCGAGGAGGGTGGCCTGGAGCGGCCTGATGCGCGCTTCCTGTGGGTCATTGACCCGATTGACGGCACCGCCTGCTTTGTCAACGGCATGCATGCCTGGTGCCTGTCCATCGGTGTGCTGTGCGACGGCAAGCCGGTGATCGGCGTGGTCTATGACCCCAACAGCGACGAGATGTTCCACGCGCTCGAAGGTCATGGCGCATTCGTCAATGCAATGCCGCTGAAGGCGACCGGCGCTGCCGCCTTGAGTGAAGGCGTGTTGGGCGTCGGTTTCTCGCACCGCGTGCCGGTGAGCGCCTTCGTGCCTTTCCTGAGCCGCATCCTGTCGGACGGCGGCATGTTCATCCGCAACGGCTCGGGCGCGCTGATGCTGGCCTATGTAGCGGCGGGCCGCCTGATTGGCTACTACGAGCCGCATATAAATGCCTGGGACTGCCTGGCGGGCATCGTGCTGGTGCGGGAAGCCGGCGGCATCGTCAACGACTTTCTGGCAGGCGAGGGCCTGCTTCAGGGCAACCCCATCATCGCTGCTGGCGAAAAACTCTACGAAACGCTTGTGGCAACCATTAATCCGCAGCACGGCAGCCAGCAAACACCCCAGGCCGAAATCCACGCGACCTTAGTCTGATCTCGATTTGCACACGAGTGCAGAACGCCTCGATACCGCCAGAGGCCCTTTCCATAACAAGGCGGTGAAAGCAGGAAACAAAGAATGAAACACAAGCATAAGCCGCCAGGCCTTACGACGCACCCGCCAATACGGACTGGGGTACTTCCATACGCTGAGCAAGCGCACGGCGCTCTATACCGCCACATCGCACACCACGGTTGACGGCAAGCCCACCGTCAACGCCTACCAGGCTGGCATACGCCACCTGTTCTGAACGCCCAGGAGCCACATCATGATCACACGACGCAGGAGATCCGCCAGAGCCCGCTGCTGTGGAGCACCGCGCTGCCGCCGCAGGTGCGCACCGTGATCAAGGAGGTGGTGTTCGGTTTCGGCCAGACGCCCCCGGAGCAGCAGGCGCTGATGGAGATGAACCGCATCGTGAAATTCGTGCCGTCTTCCAACCGGCAGCTGCAGCCCATAGCCGATATTGAAATGTTCACCGCCCGCCGCACCCTGGCGTCCGACACCACCTTGACACCAGTGGAAAAATCAGCCGCCGAAGCAAAGATCAACGGCCGAGGCACACGGCTGGAAATGATGCTCAAGCGCAGCTGAGCGCCGGGGCTTGCAGATCCTTTATTTCAACCCGGCCCGCAATGGCCAGAAAACCCGACATGACATGACTACCTTGAAAATTCCTACCGGACGCCGCCATGACCTGGCCTGCCTCGGACGCCTGGCTGTGGACCTGTATGCTCAGCAGCTGGGCTGCAGACTGGAGGACGTGGCCAGCTTTGCCAAATACCTGGGCGGATCGTCGGCCAACATTGCCTTTGGCGCCGCCCGGCTGGGCCTGCGCTCGGCCATGATTTCGCGGGTTGGCAACGAGCAGATGGGCAACTTTCTGCTGGAAACCCTGCAGCGCGAAGGCTGTGACACCTCGCAGGTGCAGCGCGATGAAAAACGCCTGACCGCACTGGTCCTGCTGGGCCTGAAGGACCGAGATACCTTTCCGCTGTTGTTCTACCGTGAGAACTGCGCCGACATGGCTCTGGATGCCGAGGCGATCCGGCAGGATTTCATCGCCGATTGCCGTGCGCTGCTGGTTACCGGAACCCATCTGAGCGCGCCTAGCGTGCGGGCCGCTGCCACCACCGCGCTGGCCTATGCCGAACGGCATGGCGTGCTACGGGTGCTGGACATTGATTTCCGGCCTGTGCTCTGGGGGCTGACCGGGCGTGGCGAAGGCGCCAACCGTTTCATCGCCGATGAAACCGTCACCACACAATTACAATCAGTCCTGCCGGAATTCGATCTGTTGATCGGCACTGAAGAAGAGTTTCTCATTGCTGGCGGCGTGTCCAGCGACCTGCTGGCATCCCTGCGGGCCGTGCGGGCCGTGACGCAGGCCGCCCTGGTGGTCAAACTGGGCGCCGCTGGCTGCTGTTACATTCCCGGCCCGGTACCCGACCGGATCGAAGATGCCCTGACGGTGCAAGGCGAACGTGTCGAAGTCATGAACGTGCTGGGCGCTGGCGATGCGTTTGCCGCAGGGCTGATGACCGGTTTGCTGCGCGGGCATGGTTTTGAGGAAGCGGCGCGCCTTGCCAATGCCTGTGGCGCTATCGTGGTGTCGCGCCATGCTTGTGCGCCCGCCATGCCAACGCCGGCAGAACTGGCGCACTGGTTTGGCGGCCAGCGCAATCCGCAGGTCGATGCGGACGCGCAGTTGGCGCATCTGCACCGCACCACGGTCGCCCGCAAGGACTGGCCCGAGTTGTGCGTGATGGCATTCGACCATCGCAGTCAGTTCGCCGACATGGCGCAGGATACGGGTGCCGACATGGCACGCGTGCCGCAACTGAAGAAACTGCTGGTGCAGGCCGCCGGGCAGGTCGAACGCAGCCACTCGCTGCAAGGCAGGCTAGGCGTGCTGATCGACGGTGGGCACGGTGCCGATGCGCTGGCCTCTGCCACCGGACGCGGCTGGTGGGTCGGGCGTCCGGTCGAGCTGCCGGGTTCGCGTCCGCTGCGCTTTGATATCGATTCGTCCATCGGCTCGCAACTGCTCACCTGGCCAGTCGAGCAAGTGGTGAAATGCCTGGTGCATTACCACCCGGACGATGCATCAGAACTGCGGCTTGAGCAGGAGTTGCAGTTGCGCCAGTTGTGGCAAGCCACCCGCGCCAGCGGCCACGAATTGCTGCTGGAAATTATTCCGCCGCCTGCCATGACCCCCGTTGGTACGGCCGACGCAGCCGTGCTGCGCGCTGTCAAGCGTTTTTACAACCTCGGTTTCAAGCCCGAATGGTGGAAGCTGGCGCCGATGTCGCCATCAGCCTGGGAAGCGTTGGCCGGGCTGATTGAAGAGCGCGATCCCCAATGTCGGGGCGCAGTGATCCTGGGTCTGAACCAGCCATTGGCAGAACTGGCCGCCGGCTTCCGGCAGGCCGGTCATCCCATTGTTAAGGGCTTCATGGTGGGCCGCACGCTCTGGATGGACGCTTCGGCCAAATGGCTGCGCGGTGACCTCGACGACACGGCTTTCGTCAACGCCGTGGCACACAATTTCGCCACGCTGGTCGATGCCTGGAACAGCGCCCGTCATCCTGCTACGGAGGCCGCATGAGCACAATTCGCCTTACCACCGCCCAGGCGCTGGTGCGTTACCTCGCCGCCCTGCGCATCGAACTCGACGACGGCACGGTGGTGCCTTACGTGGGTGGCGTGTTCTCGATATTCGGCCATGGCAACGTGGCCGGGCTGGGCGAAGCCCTGTGGGCCGAACGGGCAACGCTGCCCACCCACCGGGCTCACAACGAGCAGGGCATGGCCCATGCCGCCATTGCTTATGCCAAGGCAAACTTCCGCCAGCGCATCATGGCGGTGACCACATCTATCGGACCTGGCGCGACCAACCTGGTCACCGCCGCTGCGCTGGCGCATGTGAACCGGCTGCCTGTCTTGCTGCTGCCGGGCGATGTCTTCGCCTCCCGCGTACCTGACCCGGTGCTGCAGCAGGTGGAAGATTTCCACCAGGGCGACATCACGGCCAATGAATCACTGCGGGCCGTAACCCGCTACTTTGACCGCATCATGCGGCCCGAGCAAATTCTCAATGCCCTGCCTCGGGCTATCCAGGTCATGACCGACCCTGCCTTGTGCGGGCCTGTGTGCCTGGCGCTTCCGCAGGATGTGCAGGCCCAGGCCTTCGATTGTCCCACCCGTTTTTTAGAACCGGATGTGCTGCGACTGCGCCGTCCGCCGGCCGATGCGAACGAGTTGCAGCGCGCCAGCGAACTGCTCAAGACCGCAAAGCGCCCGCTGATCATTGCCGGCGGTGGCGTGCTCTACAGCCAGGCCGGACCTGCCTTGCGCGCTTTTGCCCAATACCACGGCGTGCCCGTGGCAGAAACCCAGGCTGGCAAAAGCAGCCTGCCCTGGGACCATGCGCTCAATGCGGGTGCGCTCGGCGTGACCGGCTCGCCAGCGGCCAATGCGCTGGCGCAAAAGGCCGACCTGGTGCTGGCCGTGGGCACCCGCCTGCAGGATTTCAGCACCGGCTCGCACACCCTGTTCAGCCAAGCGACTTTGCTGAGCCTGAACGTGCAAGGCTTCGATGCGGCCAAGTGGGGAAGTGCCTCGCTGGTGGCTGATGCCCGTGTCGGGCTGGCCCAACTGACAGCGGCCAGCACCGACTGGCAGGCCGATGCCGCATGGACCGCCAGCGCAAGCGCACTGGCTGGCCAGTGGCGGGACCGCGTGACCCAACTGACGACGGCGCAGCCTGAGGGCGTGCTGCCCTATGACGCCGAAGTCATAGGCGCGGTGCGCGACTCAGCGGCCGATTCGGCAGGAGGCGACGTGGTCGTGTGCGCAGCCGGTACGCTCCCCGCCGAGCTGCACAAGCTGTGGCGAGCGGGGGAGCCGGGCAACTACCACGTTGAATATGGCTTTTCCTGCATGGGCTACGAGATTGCCGGCGCGCTTGGCGTCAAGATGGCCAGGCCGCGTCAGGAGGTGGTCGTCATGGTCGGCGACGGTTCGTACATGATGATGAACTCCGAAATCGCCACCTCGGTGATGCTGGGCCAGAAGCTCATCATCGTGGTGCTCGACAACCGGGGCTACGGCTGCATCCACCGGCTGCAGCGCGCCAGCGGCGGGGCGTGCTTTAACAACATGCTCGACGACTGCCTGCCGCAAGAAGGTGGAGCTGCTTCGACCATCAACTTTGCCGCGCATGCGGCCAGCATGGGCGCGCAGGCGGTGCATGTGGCCGACGTGCGAGCCCTGAAAGCCGCCATGGTGAAAGCCCGCGCTGCCAGCCAGACGCAAGTCATCGTGATCGACACCACGGCCGAGCGCACCACCGGCGATGGCGGCTGCTGGTGGGAAGTCGCCATTCCCGAAATCTCCGAACGCGCTGAAGTGAACGCCGCACATGTGCGCTATGTCAGCGAAAAACAAAACCAACGTCTTTGAACCAGGAACATCAAGCATGAAACCGTGGAATGTACGCATCGGCATCAACCCCATCTCGTGGAGCAATGACGATTTGCCTGCGCTGGGCGGTGAAACTTCGCTGGAAACGGCCCTGCGCGAGGGCGCTGAAATCGGCTACCAGGGCTTCGAGCTGGGTAACAAGTTTCCGCAGGAGCCGACGGCCCTGAAAGCAAAGCTGGCCGAATATGGCGTGGCCTGCGTGTCGGGCTGGTATTCGGGCCTGCTTGCCCAGGGCAGCGTGGTGGACGAAATCGAGCGCTGCAAGGCGCACATGGCCAAACTGCAGTTCAATGACTGCAGGGTCGTGGTCTATGGCGAGGTGGCCGGCTCAATCCAGGGCCGGATCGACACGCCCCTGGCGCGCCGTCCGCGCTTTTCGGACGATGCCGCCTGGCATGCTTACGGCCAACGGCTGGACGCCTTTGGCGCCCATCTGAAGGCCAGCTACGGGCTCACCCTGGCTTATCACCACCACATGGGCGCGTATGTCGAGTCGCCGGCTGATGTGGACCGGCTGATGGCGGTCACCAGCGACAACGTGGGGCTTCTGTTCGACACCGGCCATGCTTACTATGGCGGCGCGTCCAATCCGGTTGCCCTGCTGGAAAAGCACCTCAAGCGGGTGGTGCATGTGCATTGCAAGGATGTGCGTCCCCAAGTCGTGGCCCAGGCGCGCAATGATGGCTGGTCTTTCCTGGATGGCGTCATCAACGGCACCTTTACCGTGCCCGGTGACGGCGTGATTGATTTTGCCGCCGTGCTCGGCACTCTGCATGCGGGGGGCTATGAAGGCTGGCTTGTTGTCGAAGCGGAACAGGACCCGTCGGTCGCGCCCAGCTATGCCTACGCAAAGAAGGGTTACGAGACCCTGGCGGCTCATGTCGCCGCGCTGTCGGGCTGAACCGTGACCCCGGCTTTCACTTCAAGCAAACAGCAGTGATGAACAACAAGGTGTTTCACGCAGGCGCTATGATTTTGGCGGCGGCTTGCAGCATGGTGTCTCCGGCGGCTGCCCAGGTGCCCCTGCAAAAAACGCAGGCGCAGAACCTGCGTATCGGGTCCAGCCCGGCAGGGCTGGACCTGCTGCCGGTCTTGTCTCACTATTCGGTGCTGGTCCATGCCAATTACAAAGACACCTTGGCTGCTGCGATCGACCTGCGCCTTGATGACGGCCAAAGACATGCAGGGCAGCGCTGTTTTATGGGCAGCCGGCCAATCCGCCGCCTCATGGAACCATGGCGCGACCGAAACAGTGTCCCTGGCAACGCCAACCCCCCTTCATTTTGACAACCACTGGGCATGGCTTGCGCCCGGTGGGAAAGCGCATTTCAATCCCGTTTAACACATCAAGGAAATAGCCATGAGTTTATTGATCAAGGCCCATGCCGAGGGGCGTGAAATTGTGAATGTCACGCCGGCATCGGCCGGCTGGGGCTTCGTCGGGTTCAAGGCCCTGCGACTCGCATTGGGCGACAGCGAAACGATTTCGACCGGGGAGCGCGAGTTGTGCCTGGTGGTGCTGAGTGGAACGGTGGATGTCGCGGTGGGTTCGGCCAACTACCCGGGCCTGGGAACGCGCGACAGCGTTTTCGACCCGCTGGCACCGGCCGCCCTGTATGTTCCGCCGCACCAGCAGGTGGTGATTACCGCGCAACGAGATGCTGAAGTGGGGCTGGCCACCGCACCTTCCCAAGGCGCGCATCCGGTACGGCTGATCGACCCCGCCGGCATGGCGCGCAGCGTGCGCGGCAAAGGCAGCAACACGCGCTATGTGTGCGACATCCTGCCCCACACCGATCCCGGGGCCGACCATTTGCTGGTCGTGGAAGTGGTGACCCCGTCCGGGCATTCGTCGAGCTATCCGCCGCACAAGCACGACCGTGAAGCCGCGCCCGAGGAAACCCTGCTGGAAGAAACCTACTACCACCGCATCAACCCGCCGCAGGGGTTTGCCTTTCAGCGCGTTTACACAGACGACCGTTCCCTGGACGAAGCCATGGCCGTTGAGAACCGCGACACCGTCATGGTGCCGCGTGGCTATCACCCTGTCGTCGCGCCCCATGGCTACGATGTTTATTACCTCAACGTCATGGCCGGTCCGCAACGAAATTGGGTGTTCAAAAACGACCCCGACCATGAATGGATGCTGGGTGCGCAGTAAGCGGCACTGGTCTGCCTTTTTCTTCCCCCTTTTTTTCGTCCCTTTTTCTTTCACTTGCTTTCAACAGGACATTCAATGAAGAACGTTGCCCTTTTTGGCGCTGGCCGCATTGGCCGAATCCACGCATCCAACCTGGCCGCATTGCCCGGCGTGAAGCTCATCTGGGTCAGCGACCCCATGGCGCAAGCCGCCCAGGAACTGGCCGGGCTGCATGGCGCGGCGGTTGCACCGAGCATTGAAGCGGTGTTTGCCGATCCGGCTGTCGATGCCGTCGTGATTGCCTCGCCCACCACCACCCACAGCGACCTGATCGTTCGTGCCGCAGCGGCAGGCAAGCATATTTTTTGCGAAAAGCCGGTCGACCTGTCGATTGCGCGTGCGCAAGCCTGCGCCGACGCCGTTGCCAGCGCTGGCGTGGGCTGCATGATTGGTTTTCAGCGGCGGTTTGACCCGACCTTCAACGAAGCCAAGACACGCATTTTGCGCGGGGAGATCGGCCAGCCCGAAATGCTGGTGATCACCAGCCGCGACCCGGGTGCGCCGCCAGCAGAGTACATCCGGCAGTCCGGCGGCATCTTTCGCGACATGCTGATCCATGACTTCGACGTGTTCCGCTGGATTCTTGCCGACAACGGGAACGATGAAGCCGTTTGGCTGAGCGCGACCGGCGCCTGCCTGACCGACCCCGCCATAGCGCAGGCCGGCGACATCGACAGCACCGCCGTGACGATTCGCACCCGCAGCGGACGGCTGTGCCAGATCAATACCAGCCGCCGTGCTGCCTATGGCTATGACCAGCGCTTCGAAGTGCTGGGTTCCCAGGGCATGCTGGCCTGCGGAAACCACCGCCCCACTGAAGTTACCTTGATGAACGACCAGGGTGTGTACAGCGACAAGCCTGAGAACTTCTTCCTGCAGCGCTACCGCCAAGCCTACCAGCTGGAAATGGCGCATTTTTTCGAACAGTTGCAAAACGGTGAAAAATTCCGCACCACGGTGGCCGATGGCGTGGTGGCCCAGCGCCTGGCCGATGCCGCCGCGCAGTCGTTTGAAACCGGTCAACCCGTCCTACTTTGATATTTAATGGCGAAGCTTGAACAGGAGCGTGGTGTTTGGAACCGGGCGGAAGGGTCAAGTTTCAAAATAAAGACGCTATTGCCATTTTGATTCAGTGTATGGCGCATCGGGTGTGCGGCATCGCCTGAAACCAGGGTTTGCCTGACCTGATGGCCGTCACACGCCGTGCGCGCTCCTGACCAGCATGAGCACGTCCGCGGCGCTGCGCCCGGGCTGCTCAACCTCCATACGCATGGCCATGGCCCGGCAAAACAGGTCCAGCACGTAGTAGAGGGTAGTCGTGGGCACGGGCACCGAATAGCTGAGCGACTTTTCACCCGTGATGATCACCACCCCGCTTTCCTGGCGGCGCACCTCGACAAACTTGTCGCGCCCCGTGCCGTGATGGCCGAAGCGAACCGAGGGCGTGAGGCCCATCAAGGTGGCGATGATGGCGGGCATTTCCTCGGGCGTGAGCTGGATGACCAGCTTGCGCTCCCAGGCATAGCCCCCGCCGATGCCCAAGGCATGGGCCGAGTCGATGCTCACCACGTGCACGCCCAGAAAATCGCCGCCCCGGCGGTGGGGGGTGATCTCCAGCGTGTGTGCGGCCGCCTTGCCGAACAGGCGCAGCCGCAGCCGGTGCTCGTCCGGGGCGCGCCCGGCGCTGGCCTCGCCGGAGAAACTGGGAAAAGAATCAGGCCGCTGGCGCGCAAAGCGGGTCGGCAGCACGGGCAGGGCCACCGAGGGAGTGGAGGCGGCAACGTTTCTCACAAATCAAGAAAGAGCCTTTAATCATTTCAACGCCCGCACCGAGCAAGTCGCATGATTTGTTACTGTCGATTAACCGAGGTGTAATCCCGATTGGATTCCTAATTGAAAAGTACGCAGAATTTATCCCCTGACCTTCAGTCTATTGCTGATGCTGTTCTGAGAGACTTTGCCGCCGGTATTGAAGAGCCAGATGACCTCGCCGATATCTGCGAATGGCTCGAATTCGATGGCTGGGATTTTTTGATCGCTGATCTCGGTGAGCAAAATGCTTTGAAGCTTGGTTACATCGCCCAACTTGAATTTTCCGATGATGAAGCCAGATACAACCTCGACATCCCTGATGAAGTCGAGTTGCAGGATGCGGATCGGTTAACTTGGGCTCGACAGCGGATCGACTACGCGCAATCCGGTGACGACTCGTACCTGCTTGCTTCATTGCATGCATACCAACTGAACGGCTCCGACGGGTCATATGCTTTTCTGGGTTGTCTTATTGAGGTGCATGGACAAGGTGGGCCAGTTTGTGAGTGGTGGGGACTATGGCGGACCGCAGAAGAGTTTTATGACGCAGTTGGTGATGGCGGGTACAACTGGGTAACCCCACGGATGGGGGAGATTTCCGATGAGGTGATTCTTTCGATGTGGCAGAAGCCAAAGCGCCGGGGAAAGAAACGTGCACATTGAGATCGTCGTCGGTAACATCGTCCGCCAGCCTGACGTGGACGCGCTCGTGAATTCAGCAAACGCGAACCTGCGCTTTGGATCGGGTGTTGCCGGTGCCATCCACACTGCTGCCGGACCGGAACTGGAGCAGTTCTGCTGTCGCTATTCACCCATCGCGCTTGGGGAAGCGGTTGTCACTCCAGGGTTCCAACTACCGAACCCCTACGTCATACACGCTAGGGCAGCCAGTTTCATCAATGATGACCACCCTGAACGGGACCTTGACCTCGCCGTCGCACAAACGCTGCGGGTGGCGAAGGAGGCAGGAATCAAGTCCATGGCGATGCCTGCCATTGGTACTGGCGTTTTCAAATTTCCGCCAGAGCTGGCGGCCGAGATCATCCTGAAAGGTTTGCTGAGCCGTTCGACCGAGTATCTCGACATCACCCTCGTGCGCATCTGCGTTGGGGATGAACAGATGCGATCTGTTTTTCAGTCGATGCTGGACTCACTGCTTGAGAC
>JALRIL010000107.1 GCA_023255445.1 Limnohabitans sp.
CCCAGGCCAACTTCATCTGCCAGAAATACGGCATCCCCCAAATCTCCACCGGTGACATGCTGCGCGCCGCCGTTAAGGCAGGCACCCCTTTGGGTTTGGAAGCCAAAAAAGTCATGGACGCTGGCGGCCTGGTCAGCGACGAACTGATCATCAACCTGGTCAAAGATCGCATTGCCCAGAGCGACTGCGCTCAGGGCTTCCTCTTCGACGGTTTCCCGCGCACCATCCCCCAAGCCGAAGCCATGAAAGCTGCTGGCGTCAAGCTCGACTACGTGCTCGAAATCGATGTGCCCTTTGAAGCCATCATTGAGCGCATGAGCGGCCGCCGCTCACACCCTGCCTCGGGCCGCACCTATCACGTCAAATTCAACCCCCCGAAGGTCGAAGGCAAGGACGATGTGACCGGCGAGCCGCTGGTCCAGCGCGACGACGACAAGGAGGAAACCGTCAAGAAACGCCTGGACGTGTACAGCAGCCAGACCCGTCCCCTGGTGGACTACTACTCCAGTTGGGCCCAGCAAGACCCCGCTGCAGCCCCCAAATACCGCGCCATCAGCGGCATGGGGGGTGTCGATGAAATCACCGCCCGCGCTTTCGAAGCTCTGGCCAGCTGATCTGCCCCTCCAAGCACAAAGCCCCGCGATGCGGGGCTTTGTGCTTGGAGGGATTCGTGTTCAATGCATCAATGACAGCATCAAACTGATACGCGCCTTCAATGGAGGCAGATCGGTGTAGGTGCCCCAGGCACAGACATCGGACGCTGGTCGCACCACCTGTCCTTGCTCGCAACGCGTGCTGATCCAGACCGTCACGCCCTGCGCCTGCGCCCGTTGCAAAGCCTCGACCCACTGGGTGTGAACCGTACCGTTTCCAGTCGCCGCCACCACCAAGCCGCGTACTCCTGCGGCCACCAGTGCATCCACGCTGCCCGCATGTGCCAGGGCATGACTGGTCATCACTTCCACCCAAGGCCATGGCTGCGGTGTTGACAAAGACATTGCGGTGCCAGTGGTCGTGTCGGGCGCGTGTTGCCAGCGAACCTGGCCGGCCTCAACCCAGGCCTGCACCCCGGTTTCGCCCGAGCTGAAAGCATCGAGTCTGTAAGGGTGCGCCTTGCGCACATGCCGAGCCGCGTGTACAGCCCCCGCACACACGGCCATCACGCCTTGACTGCGTGGATCCAGCGCCACCACTAACGCATCACGCAGGTTTTGTGGTCCATCAGGCGACAAGGCGCTGGCCGGCCGCATCGCACTGACCATCACCACTGGGCACGCCACCCCACAGGTCTGTGCCAGAAACCAGGCTGTCTCCTCCAGCGTATCGGTACCGTGCGTGATCAAAATAGCCCCCACACCCGGCTCGGCCGCCCAATGCCTGACACGCAAAGCCAAGGCCTGCCAGGTGTGCGCATCCATGTCCTTGCTGTCGAGCTGAGCCACCTGCTCACTGATCAACTGAACCGACCCCAAAATGGCCTGCACCCCAGGCACCGATGTCAGCACGTCCTGTACAGACAGCGCTCCAGCCACATAGCCCACATCGTCCTGTGCAGTCGACGCCTGGCCAGCAATCGTGCCGCCGGTGCCCAGAATCACGAGTTTTTCGAATTTTTTTGCCACTGCCACTTGCACAACCTCAAAAACTGGTTAAAAATACAGTTACTGGATAAACAAACAGTTTCCCAACAGGAGCCTGCCATGATCGACAGCCCCAAACTCACCGCCCGCCAACAACAAATTCTGGAACTCATCCAGAACACCATCGCTTCCACCGGCGCCCCGCCCACGCGTGCCGAAATTGCCAGCGAGCTGGGCTTCAAGTCGGCCAACGCCGCCGAAGAGCATTTGCAGGCGCTGGCCCGCAAAGGCGCCATCGAACTGGTCAGCGGCACTTCACGCGGTATACGCCTCAAGGGCAGCAACCGCGCCTCACGCGCCAGCAGCGACAGCCTCAGCCTGACCCTGCCAGGGCTGGGCCAATTGTCCCTGCCCCTGATCGGCCGCGTAGCAGCCGGCTCCCCCATTCTCGCGCAGGAACACGTGGACCGTACCTACCACCTAGAAAGCAGCCTGTTCACCGAGCAACCCGACTACCTGCTGCGAGTACGCGGCATGTCCATGCGCGATGCCGGCATCATGGACGGCGACTTGCTGGCCGTCAAATCCACCACGGAAGTGCGCAACGGACAAATCGTCGTGGCCCGGCTGGGCGAGGACGTGACCGTCAAGCGCCTTCATCAAAGCGGCGGCCGCATCGAGTTGTTGCCCGAAAACCCCGACTACCCGGTCATCGTGATCGACCCGGAAGAACCTTTCGAGATCGAAGGCCGCGCGGTCGGCCTGATCCGCAACACACTCATGATGTAAATCACGGGCCCGTCTTCGGGTGGCGGGCGCAGCACCACCAGGGTGCGGCCCCGAAGGCACGGCTCTTTCTTCAATCTCGCCTGTGTTCAAACTTTGATTTTTGAGGTTTCACATGGCCATCGCACTTGTTGCTCTCTCCAGCCTGTTCAACGCCTGGACCCGCAGCCCACGTTCATCCGTCAATGCGCGTGCAGCGTCGACGTCTTGCAACACGCCTGCCGCCGTCAGGGCCCGACCTGTCACCTGCCAACCCACACGTCAGACACCCTTGCGCGTTGTGCGCTTGGCCGAGGACGACGTGCGCAGCGACTGCGCGGGACGTATGGTCATGTCCGGCCGGATGGCCGATATTTGCGCCGAACTCGACCGTCTTGCCGAACGCGAAGCGCGACTGACGGCCCACTGAAGGCGTATTTCCCCGCACCCATCCTGCGCCACAGTGGGCTGGCGCAAGGCACAATGTCGGTATGAACATTGTGATTCTGGACGACTATCAGGATGTGGTGCGCAAGCTCGACTGCGCAGCCAAGCTCGAGTCCTACCCGGCCAAGGTGTACACCAACACCATCAAAGGCATGGGTCAGCTGTCGGTGCGCTTGAAAGACGCAGATATTCTGGTGCTGATCCGCGAACGGACCGCCCTCAACCGCGCCCTGATCGAAAAACTGCCCAAACTCAAACTCATTGCGCAGACCGGGCGCGTGGGCAGCCACGTGGATCTCGCAGCCTGCACCGAACGAGGCATCGCGGTTGCTGAAGGGATCAGCTCCCCGATTGCACCCGCCGAACTGACCTGGGCGCTGGTCATGGCCGCTGCACGCCGGCTGCCGCAATACATCGGCAACCTCAAGCACGGAGCGTGGCAGCAATCGGGGCTAAAGGCGGCCTCCATGCCCGCCAACTTTGGTCTGGGTACCACCTTGCGTGGCCGCACCCTGGGCATCTGGGGCTATGGCCGCATTGGCCAACTGGTGGCCGGTTACGGTCGAGCCTTTGGTATGCATGTTCACATCTGGGGCAGCGAAAGCGCCCGCCTGCGCGCTGTTCATGATGGGCATCACGCTGCGCCCAGTCGTGAGGCATTTTTTGAAACCTCGGACGTGCTGAGCCTGCATCTGCGGCTGAGCGACAGCACCCACAACATCGTGACGGCCGAGGACCTCGGGCGCATGAAACCCACAGCCACACTGGTCAACACGGCACGTGCCGAGCTGATTGACACCAACACCCTGATCAGTGCGCTCAACCGTGGTCGACCCGGTCTGGCCGCTATTGATGTGTTTGAGTCCGAACCCATTCTGCAAGGCACGGCATTGCTGCGCCTGGAAAACTGCATTTGTACGCCGCATCTGGGCTACGTCGAAAAAGACAGCTACGAGCTTTACTTCAGCGCCGCCTTTGACAATGTGGTGAATTTCATCAAAGGCACGCCCACCAATATCGTCAATCCGGGCGCACTGCAAGTGCGCCGGTGAGATCGTCCGTACACGCATAATCTGTGGTTTGTCACCGGCGTCCATCCGGACGCCCAACCTACTGAGACATCAGGTATTTGTCATGACCGTTGAATTTCATAACGTGGCCATCATCGGCGCCGGCGCCATGGGCCGCGGCATTGCCCAGATTGCAGCCCAGGCCGGCAGCCAGGTCTGGCTCTACGACACCCAAAGTGGCGCTAGCGCCAAGGCCTGTGAGGCCCTGAGCCAAACCTGGGACAAACTGGCTGACAAAGGCAAGCTCACAGCCGAGGCTGTGGCCAGCTACAAAGCCCGTCTGCATCAAGCATCCAACCTGCAAGACCTGGCCGAATGCCAACTGGTGGTCGAAGCCATTGTTGAAAATATCGAGATCAAGAAAGCCGTGTTTGCTGACCTCGAGAACATCGTCGCGGCCGATGCGGTGCTGGTCACCAACACCTCCTCCCTGTCCGTCACAGCCATCGCGGCCGGCATGCAACACCCCGCTCGCTTTGCCGGCTATCACTTCTTCAACCCCGTACCTCTGATGAAGGTGGTGGAAGTGATTGCCGGGCTTAAAACCGATGCCGTTACCTGTGAGCGTCTGTCCAACTTTGCGCGCCAGATGGGCCATACACCGGTACAGGCCCAGGACACGCCGGGCTTCATCGTTAACCACGCGGGTCGCGCCTACAGCACCGAAGCGCTTCGCATTGTCAGCGAAGGCATTGCCGACTTTGCCACCGTCGACCGTATCTTGCGCGACCAGGTCGGCTTTCGCCTGGGCCCCTTTGAGTTGTTTGACCTGACGGCGCTGGATGTCTCTCACCACGTCATCGAGGCCATTTACCGCCAGTACTACGACGAACCGCGTTACCGCCCCAATGTCATCACCGCGCAGCGCCTGGCCGGCGGCGTGGTCGGCAAAAAAGTGGGCGAAGGCTTTTACAAATACGTCGATGGCGTGCAACAAGTGCCCGTTGATCCAGGCGTCCCTGTGGTGGAGAACATTCCTCCTGTGTGGGTGTCGCCCCGCGCTGCACGTCGCTCCGAGTTGCTGCAACTGCTCAAGGACCTGGGCGCCAAAATTGAAACCGGCGCCTCTCCATCGCCCGAAGCCCTGACCATCGTTGCACCACTGGGCTTTGATGTCACCACCGTAGCTGTGGTGGACCGGCATGACCCGGCACGCACCGTGGGCATTGACATGCTCGTACCCGACAGCGACACCAAGCGCCGGGTACTGGCCACCAACCCGGCCACCCGCGCCGACATGCGCGACGCCGCGCACGCCTTGTTTGCCCGAGATGGCAAACCGGTGTCAGTCATCCGCGACAGCGGTGGCTTCGTCACGCAACGCGTGGTGGCATCCATCGTCAACATCGCCAGCGACATGTGCCAGCAACGCGTATGTACACCACAAGACCTGGAGACCGCCGTCACCTTGGGTTTGGCCTACCCCATGGGCCCGCTGGCCATGGGTAACCGTTGGGGTCCGGACAGCATGCTTGAAATCTTGTTCAACATGCAGACCGTTTATGGCGACCCTCGCTATCGCCCCAGCCCCTGGCTGCGTCGCCGTGGCGCCATTGGCTTGTCGCTGATGCACGAAGAAGAATAAACGGGCCCGCAGGTGGCGCCAGAGGTGCCACCGCCTTGAGGAGACCACACCATGACCGCCCAGCTATTGAGCACCAGCCAGGGTCAGACACTGATCCTGACCCTGTCCAACCCCGAGCATCGCAATGCCCTCGGCCCCGAGATGTACGCCGCAGGCGTCGAAGCTCTCAACGCCGCCGAATCCAACCCGGATGTGCGCTCGATCATCATCACCGGAGAGGGCAGCACGTTCAGTGCGGGCGGCAACTTGCAGCGCCTGCAAAACAACCGCCAGCAGCCTCCCGAGGTGCAAGCCCAAAGCATTGAAGGCCTGCACAGCTGGATCGAGGCCATTCGCACTTGCCCCAAACCTGTGATTGCTGCAGTCGAAGGACCGGCCGCTGGTGCCGGCTTCTCGCTGGCACTGGCTTGCGACATGATCGTGGCCGCACGCAACAGCGTATTTGTCATGGCCTACAGCGGCATTGCCCTCTCGCCCGATGGAGGAGGCAGCTGGAGCTTGTCACGCACCCTGCCGCGCCAGTTGGCCACCGAGCTGCTGATGCTCGGTGAGCGCATCGGTGCCGAGCGCCTGCATGCCCTGGGTGTGGTCAACCGCTTGTGCGAAGCCTCAGACGCTCTGGCCAGCGCCCTGGATCTGGCCGACGGCCTCAATGCCCGCGCCCCCAACAGCATGAGCAGCATCAAGGAACTGTTGCTCGAAGCCGATGGCAGCACGCTCAGCCAGCAACTTGCACGCGAGCGCGATCACTTTGTACGCAACCTGCACCACGCCAACGCCGGCATCGGCATCAGTGCCTTTTTGAACAAACAAAAACCGAACTACCAGTAATGCATCCGGTCCCTCAGGCGACAACCTGGGCCCGTTTCAGTCACCCACAGGACAGACCATGGACGAACCGATTCTGACAATGGAAGAACGAGAAGCGATCAACACCGGTCGCTGGTTTTCTTCACTGTCACCCACACTTCGACACGACATACTGCGATGCGCTTACGTCAAACGCTACCGGGACGGCGACATGATCGCCGCACGCGGGGACCCACCGGAGGTGTGGCTCGCCTGCGCCAAAGGAGCGGTGCGCGTGAGCTCGACCTCGGTGTCGGGCAAACAAATCACGCTGACCTATGTGGAGCCGGGCATCTGGTTTGGCGATGTGGCCATCTTCGACGGCGACCAGCGCACACACGACTGCTACGCCCACGGCGACACCACCACACTCAATGTGGCCAAGGCGGATTTCCGCAAGATCCTGTCGCAGCATGCCGAGTTCTACGAAGCGCTGCTGCGTTTGCAGTCGCGTCGCATCCGTCAACTCTATGGCCTGGTGGAAGACCTCAATACCTTGCCGCTGCGTGCCCGACTGGCCAAGCAGCTCAACCACTTGGTGCGCAGTTATGGAGTGCCCTGCCTGAGCCGACCCGATGCAGTGCGCATCAGTTTGCAACTGGCCCAGGAAGAGCTGGCGCAGTTGCTCGGTGCCTCTCGACAACGGGTCAACCAGGAGCTCAAGCAGATGGAGCGCGAAGCACTGATCAGCATCGAAGCCGGTGGCTTGCTGGTACTCGACAGGGCAGGCCTGATGGCCGTGGTCAACAGCGAAAACTGATACCCTTGTTTGCCGGAGTTACCCATGCATGATCAGGATGCCTCTGGGGGCACCCGGCCCGTCAGCCCGGCCCACGCTTTTGACATCGCCGCCTTGGAGCGCTGGCTGCGGGCGCATCTGCATGACTATGCCGGTCCGTTGCAGGTGCAGCTGTTCAGCGGCGGTCAGTCCAACCCCACCTACAAACTCACCACCCCCTCGCGCACCTATGTGATGCGCGCCAAGCCAGGGCCTGCCGCAAAGCTGCTGCCCTCGGCTCACGCCATTGAGCGCGAGTTTGCCGTCATGCGCGGCCTGCAGGGGACCTCCGTACCTGTAGCCAACATGCATGCGCTGTGCGAGGACGAATCCATCATTGGCCGGGCCTTCTACATCATGGCGTTTGTTGAGGGACGCGTTTTGTGGGAACAATCCCTGCCAGGCATGAGCCGCCCACAACGCGCCGATATTTACGACGAAATGAACCGCGTCATGGCCGCTCTGCACAAGGTGGATTACACCGCGCAAGGCTTGACCAGCTACGGCAAACCGGGCAACTACATCGAGCGGCAAATTGCACGCTGGAGCAAACAGTACCAGGCCTCCATCACCACCCCCATTCCCGAGATGGACCGCTTGATGGACTGGCTGCCCCGCGCCCTGCCCGACAGCGCCAAAGACCACAGCTTGACCAGCATCGTGCACGGCGACTACCGGCTTGACAACCTGATCTTCCACCCCAGCGAGCCACGCGTGCTGGCCGTGCTGGACTGGGAGCTGTCCACCCTGGGCCATCCCTTGGCCGACTTCAGCTACCACTGTATGGCCTGGCACATCCGCCCCGGAACTTTCCGTGGCATCGGGGGGCTGGATCTGAACGATCTGGGCATCCCTGGCGAGCAGGACTACATCGCACGCTATTGCGCGCGCACCGGCTTGGCCAGCCCGGCCGAACTGGCGCGTGACTGGCCGTTTTACCTGGCCTACAACCTGTTTCGCATGGCCGCCATCCTGCAAGGGATCGCCAAGCGCCACGAAGACGGCACCGCCTCCAGCGACCAGGCCAAGGCATCCGGCGCTGTCGCGCGCCCCATGGCCGAACTGGCATGGACCTTTGCACAACAACACGGCGCTGCATGAGCCGACCCGACAAGGAGCAAACCATGAACTTTGACTACAGCCCACGCGTTCAGGACTTGCGTGTACGCCTGCTGGCGTTCATGGAAACGCACATTTACCCCAACGAACAACGCTTTTTTGACGAAATTGCCGCCAACCGCGCCCAAGGCAATGCCTGGGTCCCCACCGAACTCATTGAAGAGCTCAAGCCCCTGGCCCGCCAGGCGGGATTGTGGAACCTCTTCTTGCCGCACAGCCCACGCGCACCAGAGGGCCTGTCCAATCTGGAATACGCCCCCCTGTGTGAAATCATGGGCCGCGTGCCTTGGGCGCCCGAAGTGTTCAACTGCAACGCGCCCGACACCGGCAACATGGAAACCTTCGAGCGCTATGCGAGCGAAGCCCTCAAAGACCGTTGGCTCGAACCCCTGCTGCGCGGTGACATCCGCTCGGCGTTCCTGATGACGGAGCCCGAAGTCGCCTCGTCAGACGCCACCAACATTCAGTGTTCCATCGTGCGCGATGGCGATCATTACGTCATCAATGGCCGCAAATGGTGGTCATCCGGCGCAGGCGATCCACGCTGCGCGGTTTACATCGTCATGGGCAAAACCGACCCCGAGGCCGCTCGCCATGCACAGCAATCGATGATCGTGGTGCCGGCCAACACACCAGGCATCCAGGTACTGCGCCCCTTGAGCGTCTTTGGCTACGACGATGCGCCACATGGCCACATGGAAGTGCTCCTCGAAAATGTGCGTGTCCCTGCTGACCACATGTTGCTGGGCGAAGGTCGGGGCTTTGAGATTGCACAAGGCCGCCTGGGCCCTGGCCGCATTCACCACTGCATGCGTTCCATCGGCGCAGCCGAACGCGCGCTCGAACTCATGTGCAAGCGCCTGAACAGTCGTGTTGCCTTTGGCCGCGAAATTGCCCGCCAAAGCGTCTGGCACGAACGCATCGCAGAAGCCCGCTGCATGATCGAACAAGCCCGCCTGCTGACCCTCAAGGCCGCATGGATGATGGACACCGTGGGCAACAAAGGCGCACGCGCCGAAATTGCCATGATCAAGATCGTGGCCCCCCTCATGGCCGGGCAGATCATTGACTGGGCCATTCAGGCCCACGGCGGTGCAGGTGTGTCTCAGGACTTTCCGCTGGCCTACTCGTGGGCCAACCAGCGTACACTGCGTCTGGCCGACGGCCCGGACGAGGTTCATCGCAATTCGCTGGCCAAGTTGGAGCTGGCCAAGCACCTGCTCAAACCTGTTGAAACCGAGATGCCCGTTACCCGCGGCTGCTGAAAGACACAACCATGATCGACCTGTATTCCTGGCCCACACCTAACGGGCACAAAGTGCACATCATGCTCGAGGAGTGCCGCCTGCCCTACCGCGTGCACCCCATCAACATTGGTACGGGCGACCAGTTTCAGCCTGAGTTTTTGAAAATCAGCCCCAACAACAAGATCCCTGCCATCGTGGACAGCGAAGGGCCTGACGGCAAGCCGATTTCCCTGTTCGAATCCGGCGCCATCCTTACCTACCTGGCCGCCAAGACCGGCAAATTTCTGCCCAAAAGCGACCGCGCCAAATTCGAGGTGCTGCAGTGGCTCATGTTCCAGATGGGAGGCGTCGGCCCCATGCTGGGTCAGGCCCACCACTTTCGCATCTATGCACCTGAAAAAATCGGCTACGCCATTGACCGCTACACCAACGAAGCCAAGCGCGTGTACGGCGTCATGAACAAACGGCTGGAGTCCAGCCCCTGGATCGGTGGCAAAAGCTACAGCATTGCCGACATTGCCATCTACCCCTGGCTGCGCAGCTGGCAAAACCAGGGCATCGACTGGACCGACTACCCGGCCCTCAAGACCTGGTTTGACCGCATCAGCGAGCGCCCGGCCGTACAACGTGGTGTGCAGGTGCTGGCCGATGCCCGAAAACCCTTGACGGATGACAAGGCGCGTCACCACCTGTTTGGTGCTGGACAACATTCGAAACGCTGAACCCGAAAGCGGGCAACTTTAGCGGGTAGAATACCGACTGTCGGAGCGTAGCGCAGCCTGGTAGCGCATCTGCTTTGGGAGCAGAGGGTCGCGAGTTCGAATCCCGCCGCTCCGACCATTTCCAAACATCAAAGGCCCTTTCAGGGCCTTTTGTGTCTGTGGTTTGTGTTTCTGATCTGTCCGTAGCTCAGTTGGATAGAGCAACAGCCTTCTAAGCTGTGGGTCGCAGGTTCGATTCCTGCCGGACAGGCCACCCCCTCACAGCAAAGGCCGCAACTCACGCGCGGCCTCCAGCAGCAAAGGCAGCCATTTGCGTTGGACAACCGCATCACCCAACTGCTCGGCGGTCCCCACCACATTGAGTGCCGCCAGCGTCTGGCCCTGCATCGTGCGCAGCGGCACCGCCAAGGCATGGATGCCCAACTCATGGGCCTGCCTGGCCAGGCAATAGTCATCCCTGCGCACCTGCGCGATCAACTTGCGAAACGCGCTCGGGCCCACTTCGGTTTGCGGCGTGATGCGGGCCAGCTCGCGCCCCTTGAGCCACTGTTCAAAATCTTCCTTGGACAAATTGGCCAGCAACACGCGGCCGGTCGAGGTGGCGTGCGCAGGCAGACGCGCACCCAAATGCAGGCCATGTGCCACATGACGCACAGGCTCCAGTACCCCTGCGCTGCGCGCTACGATCACGCCCTCACCGCCATCGAGCACCACCGCAGAAAACGACGCCTCGGTTTGCGCCGCCAGCCGGTTGAGCGTGGGCTGCAGGGTACGCGGCAACCGTGATGTGGCCATGTAGCTGCCGGCAAAACGCAAGACCCGGGCCGAAAGCCAGTAGTGGCTGCCATCGCTGTCCAGGTACCCCAACTCGGCGAGTGTGAGCAAATGCCGGCGGGCAGCCGCCCGTGTGATGCCGGTGCGTTGCGCAGCAAGGGTGGCGTTGAGCCGCTGGCGTTCGGTGTCAAACGCTTCAAGCACCGCCAGGCCTTTGGCCAGGCCTTCGATGTAGTCTGCTTTGGCAATTGGCATAGGGAATGAAGCTCCATCAATTTGCGCGAATATCGCACATCTATTTCAATCATCGCACAGAACTGACGCCAGACACTCGCCGACCGCAGCGGGACTACCTAAGCTTGCACCCTTGTTTCAAACAGATTGCAGGAGACACCGCATGACCAAGTCCATCCGTACCCAGGTAGCCATTGTGGGCGCTGGCCCCTCGGGCCTGTTGCTTGGCCAGTTGCTGTACAAAGCCGGCATCGACGCCATCATCGTGGAGCGCCAAACCGGCGACTATGTGCTCTCACGCATCCGCGCTGGCGTGCTGGAACAAGTGTGTATTGACCTGCTCGACGAAGTCGGCGTCGGCCAGCGCATGCACAAGGAAGGCCTGATCCACGGCGGCTTTGATTTGTTGTTCAAGGGTGAACGTCACCGCATTGACATGAACCACCTCACCGGTGGCAAAAACGTCATGGTGTACGGCCAGACCGAAGTCACACGCGATCTGATGGACGCTCGACAGGCGGCAGGCTTGCCCACGGTGTACGAGGCGCAGAACGTGCAGGTGCACGAGTTCGACACGGCCAAACCCCGTGTCACCTACGAGAAAAACGGCCAGACCCACACCATCGAGTGCGACTTCATTGCCGGCTGCGACGGCTTCCATGGCGTGTGCCGCGCCAGCGCTCCCAAGGACAAAATCCGCGAATACGAAAAGGTCTACCCCTTTGGCTGGCTGGGCCTGCTGTCAGACACGCCACCTGTTCACCACGAACTCATTTACGCCAACAGTCCACGTGGTTTTGCCCTGTGCTCACAGCGCAGCGCCACCCGCAGTCGCTACTACCTGCAGGTCCCGCTGACCGACAAAGTCGAAGACTGGAGCGACGAGGCCTTCTGGGAAGAGCTGCGCCACCGCCTCGACCCCGAAGCCCGTGACAAACTGGTGACGGGTCCCAGCATCGAAAAAAGCATTGCCCCGCTGCGCAGCTTTGTGACCGAACCGATGCGCTTTGGCCGCATGTTCCTGGCTGGTGACGCGGGCCACATCGTGCCACCCACCGGCGCCAAGGGGCTGAACCTGGCCGCGACCGATGTGAAGTACCTGTCGACCGCCATCATCGAGTACTACAAGGAAAACTCCGAAGCCGGCATCGACAGCTACTCCGAGCGTTGCCTGCGCCGCATCTGGCGCGCCGAGCGTTTCTCGTGGTGGTTCACCAGCCTGATGCACCACTTCCCGGAAAACGGTGACATCGGCCAGAAGTTCCAGGAAGCCGAACTTGACTACCTGATCCACAGCGAAGCCGGCTCGCGCACCATGGCAGAAAACTACGTGGGTCTACCCCTGGATTTCGGCGACCGATAATCGGTGGCATGAGCCCCACCAAACCCCTGCGCGGCACGCGCGTTGTCAGCCTTGCCCTGAATCTGCCCGGCCCAGCGGCCTTGCGCCGCCTGGCAGACATGGGCGCGCGTTGCACCAAGGTCAACCCGCCTGCTGGCGACCCGATGCAGCACTACACCGCCGAAGGCTACGCCCAGCTGCACCAAGGCATTGAGCAAATCGGCTTGGACCTGAAAGACGCGAAGGGTCAAGCCGCGCTGCACAAGCTGCTGGCGAAAACAGACATCTTGCTCACTTCATTTAGGCCATCTGCTCTTACCAAACTGGGCTTGGGCTGGAAAGTGCTCCACAAGCGCTACCCGCAGCTGAGCTTGGTGGAAGTGGTCGGTGCGCCCGGCCCCCTGGCCGAAATCCCGGGCCACGACCTCACCTACCAGGCCGAGGTAGACCTGGTGCCCGGCATGGATCTGCCTGACAGTCTCTTTGCCGACATGGGCGGTGCCCTCATGGCCAGCGAAGCTGCCTTGCAGGCGATGTTGGCGCAAAAAACAACCGGCAAAGGCAGCCACCATGAAGTGGCTTTGAGCCATGCCGCCGCCTGGCTGGCCCTGCCCCGCCAATGGGGCATGACCACGCCCAAGGGCGCCGTAGGGGGAGCCCACGCGGGCTACAGACTCTACGCATGCAAGAACGGTCGCGTAGCCATGGCCGCGCTGGAGCCACACTTTGCGCAGCGCCTGTGCGATGCAGCCGACATTGCCCTCAAGGACCCGGTCAAAGACCTGTTCAAGCCCGCACTGCACCAAGCCATTGCCGCTTTTGTGGCCGACAAAACCCGCAAGCAACTCGACGCCTTGGCCCAGGCCCAAGACATTCCGCTCATGACGCTGCCCTGAGGACATTTGTCCTGGCGGGTGGACTGTGCTTTACTTCAACATATGAACTCCACCCTCAACGACATTCTTGAGCGCATCAGCCAACTCGAGGAAGAGCTGCAAACCGAGCTCAAACGCCGCCGCGATGCCCTGCAGGCCGACTTCGACAACCGCCGTGTGCATTTCGAACAAGCTATCGTGGAGCAGCAGCGGCGCTTTAAAACCGGGTTGGTGCAATACATCACGCAAGCCGACCTGCGCAACGCCATCACCGCGCCGTTCATCTACAGCCTGGTCGTGCCCATGTTGGCGCTGGATGTGGCACTCACCGTCTACCAATGGCTGTGCTTTCCGCTCTACCGCATCGAGCGAGTCCGCCGCAAGGACTGCTGGACGTTTGACCGTACCCACCTGGCCTATCTGAATGTGCTTGAAAAATTCAACTGCGCCTATTGCTCGTATGGCAACGGCCTGGCCGCGTACTTTACTGAGATTGCCAGCCGGACCGAACAGTATTGGTGCCCCATCAAGCACGCCCGCCGCGTGCGTCATGCCCACAGCCGCTACAACCACTTTGTGGACTACGGCGATGCCGAAGGCTTCAAGGCAGAACTGCAGCAGTTGCGCGAGCAGCTGCAGAAATTGCGTGAGTGAGCGGCCAACGATGGGGCAACTCACGCAGCCCCTGGCCAAGACTTCACACCATGCCCTAGGATCAATAGGTCAACTGAGACCAAGCCTTCTCCAGCCGCTTGACGCTCACCGGCTGCGGCGTGCGCAGCTCCTGCGCAAAAAAGCTCACGCGCAATTCTTCCAGTAGCCAGCGGAATTCGAGCATGCGGGCGTCTTGCGCGCCTTTGCGTTCGCCCACCAGGCGCCAGTAGCGTTGCTCTTGCGCTTTGAGTTCGGTCAGGCGCTGGGCGTCTCGGGCGGGGTCGGCGCGGTATTTATCCAGACGCAGGGTGATGGCCTTGAGGTAGCGCGCGAAGTGCTGCAACTGCGGCCACGGGGTGACGGCGATGAACTGTTTGGGCATCAGGCGCTGCAGTTGCTGGGTGGCATCCTGCGTGGCCTCGGGGGCGTTCTTGGTGTCCTTGATCTTGCGGGCAGCGGTGGCGTACTCGGTCAGGATGACGCCGGCCAGGCGGGCCACTTCGTTGGCGATCAGGGTCAGGCGGCCCCGGCCCTCTTCCACGCGTTTCTTGAAGGCGGGCTCGTCGGTGGGCAAGGGGTCTTGCAAAAAGGCGCGGTCGATCGCCACGTCGATGATCTGGTTTTTCAGTTCGTCGCTGGTGCCCAGGGCCATGTACGCGACCGACATTTTTTGCAGGTCGGGGATGTTCTTTTCGAGGTACTTGAGCGCGTCCTTGATCTGCAACTCGAACAGGCGGGCCAGGCCTTTGCGGTGCTTGGCGGCGGCGACTTCGGGTTCATCGAAGACTTCGATGGTCACATGGTCGCTGCCGTCGACCAGAGCGGGGAAGCCGATCAGGGTCTGGCCGCCTTTGCGGATTTCCATGAGGTCGGGGAGTTCGCCGAAAGTCCATGCTGTGTAGCGTTGATCAGCACTCTGCTGTTTTGCCGGCGCAGTCGTCTGACGAGGCACCGCGCCGGGCTCCTCATGGCTGTCACAAATCGTTGGCCGGCGCTCGGCCCCACCCGCCGCCTTCGCCTGCGTCTCAGGGGTGGCGCCCAGCTGGGGTTTGAGTTGCGCCAGCGCCTGAAAGGCGCCCCGCGCTTTGCTGCCCCAGTCGGCTTTGAGGGCACCGAGGTTGCGGCCCATGCCCAGTTGGCGACCGTGTTCGTCGACCACGCGCAGGTTCATGAACATGTGCGGGCTGAGCATATCGAGCTTGAAGTCGGCGCGTTTGACGTCCAGGCTGGTTTCGTCACGCACTTTTTTGAGCAGCACATCGGTCAGCGAGCCGTGGCCAAACACCTCGGGAACGCTCAGGGCTTCGGCCAATCGGGCGGCGCTATCGGGCAGGGGCACGAAGCGGCTGCGTGGGCGTTGCGGCAGGCTTTTGAGCAGGGCCTGGATTTTGTCCTTGAGCATGCCAGGCACCAGCCATTCGCAGCGCTCTTCGCTCACCTGGTTGAGCACAAACAGCGGCACGGTGATGGTCACGCCATCGCGGCTGTCGCCGGGCTCGTGCAGGTAAGTGGCAGCGCAGTCCACGCCCCCCAGACGTACGGTTTTCGGAAAAGCTTGCGTGGTGATGCCTGCGGCCTCGTGGCGCATGAGTTCTTCACGCGTGAGGTGCAGGAACTTGGGGTTGCTGCGCGACTGCTCGCGCCACCACGGCTCCATGAGGCGACCGTTGTAGACGTCCTGCGGGATCTGCGCGTCGTAATAGGCGTAGATGAGTTCGTCATCCACCAGCACGTCCTGGCGGCGTGATTTGTGTTCCAGCTCTTCGACCTTGGCGACCATGCGCAGGTTGGCGGCCACGAAGGGCAGCTTGGTTTCCCACTCACCTGCCACCAGGCCCTGGCGGATGAAAATGTCGCGGGCGCCGTGCATGTCGATGGTGCCGTAGGGCTTGCGGCGGCCGTTGTAGACCATCAGGCCATACAGCGTGGCGCGTTCGTAGGCCACGGCCTCGGCGGATTTCTTTTCCCAATGTGGGTCGAGCAGCTGCTTGCGCAGCAGGTGCGCGCCGACCTCTTCGAGCCACTGCGGTTCGATGTTGGCAATGCCGCGGCCGAACAGGCGTGTGGTCTCGACCAGCTCGGCCACCACGATCCAGCGGCCGGGTTTCTTTTTGAGGTGGGCACCGGGGTGGCGGTGGAACTTGATGCCGCGCGCGCCCAGGTACACCTCTTCGTCTTCGAGCTTGCAGCCGATGTTGCCCAACAGGCCCGCGAGCATGGACTTGTGCAGCTGCTCGTAACTGGCGGGCTGGGTGTTGAGCTTCCAGCCGTGCTCGGCCACCACGGTGTGCAGCTGGCTGTGCGTGTCGCGCCATTCGCGAACGCGGCGAACGTTGATGAAGTTCTGGCGCAGCAGCTGCTCGTATTGGCGGTTGCTGAGTTTGTGGGTCTGGTGCTCACCACCGCGCGCATCATGGATCCAGTGCCACAGGCGCACATAGCCGCTGAACTCGCTCTTCTCGTCGTCGAACTTGGCGTGTTGTTGGTCGGCCTGGGCTTGCTGGTCCAGGGGGCGGTCGCGCACGTCTTGCACGCTCAAGGCGCTGGCGATGATCAGCACCTCGTCCAACGCATTGCGGTGGCGCGCTTCCAAAATCATGCGGCCCACGCGAGGGTCGAGCGGCAGACGCGAGAGTTCCTTGCCGATCGGCGTGAGTTCGTTCGCATCGTCCACCGCGCCGAGTTCGGCCAGCAGCTGGTAGCCGTCGGTGATCGCACGTTTGCTGGGCGCCTCGATGAACGGGAAATCGTCCACCTGCCCCAGGTGCAGGCTCTTCATGCGCAGGATCACGCCCGCAAGTGACGAGCGCAGGATTTCGGGGTCGGTGAAGCGTGGACGTGACGCGAAGTCTTTTTCGTCGTACAGGCGAATACAGATGCCGTTGGCCACACGGCCGCAGCGGCCGGCGCGCTGGTTGGCGGCCGCCTGGCTCACGGGTTCGATCAGCAGCTGCTCGACCTTGCTGCGCAGGCTGTAGCGCTTGACACGCGCCGTGCCCGCATCGATCACGTAGCGGATGCCGGGCACGGTGAGCGAGGTTTCAGCCACGTTGGTGGCCAGCACAATGCGCCGGCCGTTGGACGTTTCAAACACCCGGTCCTGCTCGGCCTGGCTCAGGCGCGCAAACAGCGGCAACACATCGGCATTGCGCGTCCAGGCGTGGTGCGCCAGGTGCTTGCGCAGGTGGTCGGCCGCTTCGCGGATTTCACGCTCGCCGGGTAGAAATACCAGGATGTCACCCCCGGCTCCGCCGGCCCACAGCTCATCGACGCCATCGGCAATCGCATCGTTCAGATCGTAGTCACGCGATTCTTCAAATGGGCGGTAGCGCTGCTCCACCGGGAAAGTGCGGCCCGAGACCATGATGACCGGCGCCGGACCATGGCGAGACTCAAAATGCTTGGCAAAGCGGTCCGCGTCAATGGTGGCCGAGGTGACGATGATTTTCAGGTCCGGGCGGCGCGGCAGGATTTGCTTGAGATAGCCCAGCAGGAAGTCGATGTTCAGGCTGCGCTCGTGCGCCTCGTCGATGATGATCGTGTCATAGGCCTGCAGCAGCGGGTCGGTCTGCGTCTCGGCCAGCAAGATGCCGTCGGTCATCAGCTTGACTGAGGCGCCTTTGGACAGGCGGTCCTGAAAGCGCACCTTGTAGCCCACCACTTCGCCAAGTGGGGTCTTGAGTTCTTCGGCAATGCGCTTGGCCACCGAACTCGCGGCAATGCGGCGCGGCTGGGTGTGGCCAATGAGCCTGGGCTTCTCACCGGGCTTCGCGTTCGCCTTGCCGCGCCCCATGGCCAACGCAATTTTGGGCAGCTGCGTGGTCTTGCCCGAGCCGGTTTCGCCGCAGACGATGATGACCTGATGCTGGTCCAGGGCATGAATGATCTCCTGGCGTTTGCCAGAGACCGGAAGGCTGTCGGGGAAGTCGAGAAACAAGGCGCTGGAGGACAAGGCTAAAAACTCTGTAAAAATCAGGTCTGCAACAGACTTCGGATTATCCCCGCCCCTGCCCCATGTCCACTGTCTTCAATTTCACCTTTGTGCCCTGGTTCCGTTCCGTGGCGCCCTATATCCACATGCACCGGGGCAAGACCTTTGTGATCGGGATTGCCGGCGAGGCCATTGCGGCGGGCAAGCTGCACAACATCGTGCAGGACCTGGCCCTGATCCAGAGCATGGGCGTGCGGATTGTGCTGGTGCACGGTTTTCGCCCCCAGGTGAACGAACAACTGGCAGCCAAAGGTCACATCCCGCGCTATTCGCACGGCATGCGCATCACCGATAGCGTGGCGCTGGACTGCGCGCAAGAAGCCGCGGGCCAACTGCGGTATGAAATTGAGGCCGCCTTCAGCCAGGGACTGCCCAACACCCCCATGGCAGGCTCCACGGTGCGCGTCATTTCGGGCAACTTCATCACGGCGCGCCCGGTGGGCATTGTGGACGGCGTGGACTTCATGCACTCGGGCCTGGTACGCAAGGTCGATGTGGACGGCATCATGCGTTCGCTGGACATGGGCGCGCTGGTGCTGCTGTCGCCGTTTGGCTTCTCGCCCACGGGCGAGGCCTTCAACCTGACCATGGAAGAAGTGGCCACCAGCGTGGCCGCTGAAATGCAAGCCGACAAATTGTTGTTCCTGACCGAAATTCCGGGCATCCGCATCGACCCGCATGCACCGGCCAGCGACGACAACCCGATCGACACCGAGCTGCCACTGGCCGCCGCCAAAAAACTGCTGTCCGAGTCGCCTAACCCGACCCAGCCCACCGATCTGGCGTTTTACCTGCAGCACTGCGTCAAAGCCTGTGAGGAAGGTGTGGAGCGCTCGCACATTCTGCCTTTTGGCGTGGACGGTGCGCTGCTGTTGGAGGTGTATGTGCACGACGGCATCGGCACTATGGTGGTGGACGAAAAGCTCGAAGAACTGCGCGAAGCTACGGCTGACGATGTCGGCGGCATTTTGCAACTGATCGAGCCGTTTGAGAAAGACGGCACCCTGGTCAAGCGCGACCGCACCGAGATCGAGCGCGACATTGACCACTACACCATCGTTGAACACGACGGCGTTATCTTTGCCTGCGCGGCGCTCTACCCCTACCCCGAATCGCGCACAGCCGAAATGGCAGCACTCACGGTTTCGCCCCAGTCACAGGGTCAAGGTGACGGAGAAAAAGTGCTCAAACGCGTGGAGCAACGCGCCCGTGCCATGGGGCTGAAAAGCATTTTTGTGCTGACCACGCGCACCATGCACTGGTTTCTCAAGCGCGGTTTTGTGCAGACTGACCCGGACTGGTTGCCCGAAGCACGCAAGCGCAAATACAACTGGGACCGCAAGAGCCAGGTGCTGGTGAAAAAGCTCTGAATGTTTTTGTAGCGCTCAGCGCTGGCGCCAGGCCTGAAGCGCCAGCCACAGCCCCAGCGCGGCGAACAGGGTAAAGCAGACAAAAGACCAGTTGGCAATGGAGCCCCCTAAAAAGGTCCAGTCCACCTTGCTGCAGTCACCGCTGCCGCGAAAAATCATGGGGATCGCGCGGCCCAGCGGAAAGCTTTCGATCATGCCGTAAAAGTCCCGCCCGCAGCTCACCGCTTCAGGCGGGTACCACTGCAGCCAGCTCTGGCGCGCCGCCACAAACGCACCAAACCCTGCCTTGAGCGCCAGCAGCAGGCCCAACACACTCAGCGCTGTGGCGTTGCGTAAGCGCCAACCCACCAGCCCCAGCACCATGACGCCCACCAGGGTGTAGCGCTGCACGATGCACATGGGACAAGGTTCCAGGCCCACCACATGTTGCAAATACAACCCAAAGGTCAGCAGGCCTGCGCAAGCCAGTGCAATGAGTCCGAAGGTACGGGAGAGACCAGAGGTGCGTGCGGCCATGGATACTTACCGAGTTACAGGATTTGGGCAGATTCTTCAAACGCCAGGCGGGGGCCACGCGGCATCACGCCCGCAGGATCGGCCACACCCAGATTGATCAGGAAGTTGGCTTTGAAACGCCCGTCCGGGAAGAAAGCCGCATTCACGGCCTGCGGATCAAAGCCTGACATGGCACCGCTGTCCAGGCCCAACGCCCGGGCCGCCAAAATCACATAAGCGCCTTGCATGCTGCTGTTGCGCATGGCGGTGGCTTCAGTCAGTGCGGGGTTGGCGTCAAACAGGGGTTTGGCGTCATACACCGGAAATTGCGTGGGCAAATGCTCATGAAAGCGCGAGTCCTGCGCCACGATCACGGTCACAGCAGCGCTTTGCACCTGGGGCACGTTGCCGGGCATCAGGGCTGGCAACAACTTGGCTTTGGCCTCGGGGCTTTTCACAAACACGTAGCGTGCAGGTTGGGCATTGAAGGCGGTGGGCCCCCACTTGAGCAGGTCATACAACTGGCGCAAGGTGTCATCCGACACAGGCACATCCTTGAAAGCGTGCACAGTGCGCGCCTGACGAAAGAGTTGGTCCAGGGCGGTATCGTTCAAAGCGGGGAAGGTCATGGGCGGTACTTGCAGGTTTGAAACGCCGTACTGTACCGAACTTGCGGCGCGGCCTACAAAGCCCGCAGATACCGGGTGATTTGTTCCAGACCCTTCACATCGGGCAAGGCATAGCGATTACCCTGCTGCAAAGACAGCAACAGGCGCTGCGCCACTTCGGGCTGAGGCGTCACCGTGCCCAGAAAGCGAGGCTCGTTACCTTGGGTGATCAGCAAGGTGGGGAAGTTCTCGACATCCAGGTCGTCCAGCATGTCGGCATGCATCTCAACATCGACCCAGACCCACTCATCCACCGCAGAGGCTTGTGCCTCGACAAAAGGCCGGTAATCCCGGCACACACCGCACCACTGGGCGCACAGCACATGCACACGCCAGTGGGTTTGGGCATCAGGCATCAGCGAAAGCGCGTTCGATCACAAACGCGCCTGGCGTGGTGGTGTTGCCCTCTTCCAGGCCGCGCTCTTCGCAAATGCGCTTGAGGTCACGCAGCATGCCAGGGCTGCCGCAAATCATCACGCGGTCTTCGGCCGGGTTGAGTGTGGGCACGCCCAGGTCGGCAAAGAGCTTGCCGTTTTCGATCAGGTCGGTCACCCGGCCCTGGTTCTTGTAGGGCTCGCGTGTGACCGTGGGGTAGTACTTGAGTTGAGCGGCAATCATCTCGCCCAGGAACTCGTGCTGGGGCAGTTCCTGGGTGATGTAGTCGTGGTAGGCCAGCTCATTGACCTGGCGCACGCCGTGGACCAGCACCACCTCTTCGAAACGCTCATAGGTTTCGGGGTCGCGAATGACGCTCATGAACGGCGCCAACCCGGTGCCTGTGGACAGCAGGTACAGGCGCTTGCCTGGCAGCAGGTAGTCGATCAACAACGTGCCCGTCGGCTTTTTGCCCACCACAATGGTGTCACCCACCTGGATGTGCTGCAGCTTGGACGTCAGCGGGCCATCGGGCACCTTGATGCTCAAAAACTCCAAATGCTCTTCATAGTTGGCGCTGGCAATGGAGTAGGCGCGCAGCAAGGGTTTGCCACTTTCCTGGCGCAGACCAATCATGGTGAAGTGGCCGTTGGAAAAGCGCAGCGCTGTGTCACGCGTGGTGGTGAAGGAAAACAGGCGATCGGTCCAGTGGTGAACGCTCAACACGCGTTCTTCAAGAAAAGCACTCATGAGTTTTGTATGGCTGCTACAGGCCCGGCACAGCCCCAGGCCTGAAAGGGGGAACAGAAGGTTGCTACAGTTACGGCTGAAAACCGCGACAATGGCGTTCACGCAAACCGCGCGAGAGCGGCATTGTCCTGCACATTCCTTCCAACTGGAAATACAGAAATTCTATATCTGTATAACCAATGCTTCTTAAGATAGATCAAGGCACAACGACCATGGCACGTACTGTTCAATGCATCAAACTGGGCCAGGAGGCCGAAGGTCTGGACTTCCCTCCCTACCCCGGCGATCTGGGCAAGCGCATCTGGGAAAACGTGAGCAAGCAGGCCTGGGCCGACTGGCTCAAGCACCAGACCATGCTGGTCAACGAAAACCGCCTGAACCTGGCCGACCAGCGCGCCCGCCAGTACCTGGCGCGCCAGATGGAAAAACACTTCTTTGGCGAAGGCGCTGACGCTGCACAGGGCTACGTCCCCCCCGCCCAGGCCTGATTGACTTTGCAGCCTGCCGCCCAGCCACCCGTGCTCTGGGACGAGACGGGCACACCTCGCAGCACCCAGTTTGATGATGTGTACCGCAGCCGTGGCTTTCACGGTGCGGATCGGGGCTTGCTGCAATCCCGGCATGTGTTTTTACAGGGCTGTGGATTGTGGTCACCGCAGGGGGCGGCCACTGTGTGGCAGAACCAGGCGAAGTGGCATGTGCTGGAAACCGGCTTTGGCTTGGGCCTGAACTTTCTGGCCACCTGGCACGCCTGGAAACACACCCCCAAGCGGCCACAACGCCTGTTTTTTACCTCCATCGAAGGCTGGCCCGTGACGGCGCATGACATTGAGCGCAGCACCCAGGCCTGGCCCGAACTACAGCCTCTGGCCACCGAACTGGCCCAGGCCTGGCGCGGCTTGATGCCTGGCATTCACCGCCTGGTGTTTGAGGGCGGTGCCGTGCAACTGACACTGTGCATTGGCCCCGTGGACAAGATGCTGCGCGAAATCGACGTGCCCGCCAACAGCGTATTTCTGGACGGTTTCAGCCCCGATGTGAACCCGCAGATGTGGGCGCTGCACACCCTCAAAGCCGTGGCGCGTTTGTGTCAAAGCGGCTCACGCGTGGCCTCGTGGTGCGTGAAACGCAGTGTGCGCGAAGATCTGGTGCAATGCGGCTTTGCGGTCGAGCGCGCCGATGGCCTGCCGCCCAAAAGCCACCGCTTGCAAGCCACGTTTGCACCCGCCTGGACTCCGCGCACCAAGCTGCGTTCTCCCCTGCAGCGAGACCGCTCACCCAAAACCGCCTTGATTTTGGGCGCAGGTTTGTCGGGCTCAGCCGTGGCCTGCAGTCTGGCCCGACGTGGCTGGCAAGCCCAGGTGCTGGATGCGGGCAGCGGCCCGGGTGCGGGCGCCTCTGGCTTGCCTGCAGGCCTCACGGCACCGCATGTCTCGCCTGACGACAGCTTGCTCTCGCGCATCACCCGCGCGGGCGTGCGTGCCACGCTGCAACGCTGCAACCAATTGCTGCAAACCGGTATGGACTGGCAGCTCACTGGTGTGCTGGAGCACCGGGTGGAAGGCAAACGCGCCCTGCCCGAAGGTGACGCCTGGCCAAGTGCTGCGCACGAGTGGAGCACACCAGCTTCACCCGAACGCATCGCCCAAGCCGGCCTGCCTGCCCAAGCCCAAGCGCTTTGGCACGACCTGGCCGCCTGGCTGCGCCCCCGTCAGCTGGTGGCGGCGCAGTTGGCAACACCTGGGGTGCAGGTGCGATGGAACACGCGCGTGCACACCCTTCGCCGCAGCGAAGGGGCTTGGCAAGTGCTCGATGCAGCAGGCCAGGTATTGGCCGAAGCCTCGGTGCTGATCGTGGCGGGCGGGTTTGATACGCGGGCATTGCTTGAAAACATGGTGCATGCGCCAACCATTCAACTGCCACTGAACCCTTTGCGCGGGCAGATCAGCATGGGCGCACTGGACGCATTGCCCCCGGGCTTGGTGGACTCGCTTCCCCCCACACCAGTCAATGGTCACGGCAGCTTCATCACTGGCGTGCCGCTGCCGCCAGAGTTTGGCGGACAAGCGGGGTGGTATGTGGGCTCCACCTTCGAGCGCGCGTGCCCGCAAGCGGTGTTGCGCGAAGAAGACCACGCCGCGAACCACCAGCGCCTGGCCACCTTGTTACCGAACTTGAGCGAACCCATGCGCCTTGCCTTTGCACCCCGCCAGGTCATGGCCTGGGCGGGCCTGCGCTGCACACTGCCCGACCGTGTCCCGGCGGTGGGTGCGGTGGACAGTGAACAGTTTCCAGGCTTGATGGTCTGCGCAGGCATGGGCGCACGTGGCATCAGCCTGAGTGTGCTCAGCGGAGAATTGATCGCCGCCGAACTGGAAGGCGAACCCCTGCCGCTGGAGCCCGCACTGGCTCAGCGCTTGAGGGCCGGACGATTCAACGCTACGAAAACCACAAGCGCAAAAAACACCCCCAGAGCGTCTGCCGCCAAGTCAGCCCACTCGCCATAACGCCAGCCTGTCCAGGCCTGGGCCAACTCCAAGGCACCGCCGTAGATGAACATGCCCAGCATGATGCGACGTGTTCGGGTCGACCACACCAACAACGCCCACAAGGTCAAGACCGCAAACGAGACCGTGTGTTGCGCCTTGTCCCACCAATTGAAAACGGGGGACGTCAGGTAGGCGACCGGCAACAACGCCAGCACCGTGGCAGCCAGCATGGCCAACCACCAGGCCAGCGCGCTCCAGCGTTGCATCACTTCATGGCCTCAGCTGGACGCAGCGTTTTCACGTAAGCATCTGTGGGCTGGTAATCCTTGCCATCGGCATAACGCCATTCGACCATCGTGCCCTTGCGACCGCGCACGTCAAGCTTGCCCACATAAGCACCCATGGTGGACTGCTGGTCAATGGCGCGATATTGCGCTGGGCCAAACGGTGTGCTGAACTTCAGGCCACGCATGGCTTTGACGAGTTTTTCGCTGTCCACGCTACCGGCCTTGCGGATGCCCGCAAAAATCGATTGCATGGTGGCATACCCCACCACCGAACCCACCTTGGGGTTCTCGCCCCAGCGCTTGTAGTAGTTGGCGGCAAAGGATGCGTGCTCTTGGTTGTCGAGCTGGTCCCAGGGGTAGCCCGTCACGATCCAGCCTTTGGGCGTTTCGTCCTTGAGCACATCCAGGTATTCCGGCTCGCCCGAGAGCAGCGAGACCACCGGCGTCTTGGGAAAGACGTTGCGCTGATTGCCTTCGCGCACCAGCTTGGCCAAGTCGGCGCCAAAGGTCACGTTGAAAATAGCTTCGGGCTTGGCCGCCATGGTGGCGGTGAGCGTACTGCCCGCGTCAATCTTGCCTTGCGCGGGCCACTGCTCGCTCACAAACTCCACATCGGGGCGCTTGGCTTTGAGTAGCTGCTTGAAGCTGGCCACGGCGCTTTGGCCGTATTCGTAGTTGGGAGCAATCGTGGCCCAGCGTTTGGCGGGCAGTTTGGCCGCTTCTTCCACCAGCATGGCCGCTTGCATGTAGGTGCTCGGACGCAGGCGGAAGGTGTAGCGGTTGCCCTTGCTCCAGACAATGGCGTCGGTCAGTGGTTCACTGGCCACAAAGAGTTGCTTGTTCTTTTGGGCATGGTCGGCCAGCGCCAGGCCAATGTGGGACAAAAAGCCACCGGCCAGCACATCGACCTTCTCGCGCGAAGTCAATTCCACAGCATGGCGCAAAGCCTCCTCGGGCTTACCCGCGTCGTCGCGGGCAATGACCTCGACTTTGCGGCCCAGCAAGCCGCCTGCGGCATTGACTTCTTCCACGGCCAGCTGCCAGCCTTGTTTATAAGGTTGGGTGAATTGCGGAATGGCCGAGTAGCTGTTGATCTCGCCAATTTTGATGGGGGCACCTTGCGCATGCACAGCCAGCGCGGCAAAGGAAAAACTCAAAGTAGCTAGGTATTTCATAAGGAACGCTTCCGTTCGGAAAAGGGAGCATGAATGTACCAGTCCTGACCTCTGCAGCGCTGATAAAAACCATATGAACCCCAGATGGGGCCTTGCTTATTCTCGATAAGAATATAAGAACAACTAAAAAATCGTTTGTTTTGGAATAAAGAGCCTCTACAGTGGCCCCCATGTTGGATTTCGCATACATCGTTGCCGGATTCTTTGTGGGCACCATCGTCGGGCTGACCGGCGTTGGGGGCGGCTCGCTGATGACGCCGCTGCTGATTTTCTTTTTCGGCGTCAAGCCCTACCTGGCGGTAGGCACTGATCTGCTGTTCGCCGCCGTCACCAAACTCGGCGGCACAGTGTCGTTTGCCCGCCAGCGCATCGTGCCCTGGCGCGTGGTGGGACTGCTCAGCGCGGGCAGCATTCCGGCCTCACTGGCCACCTTGGCGGTGCTGCACCATGTCGGTCCGGCTGACGCCCGTTTGCAAAGCATCATGACCACCACCCTGGGTGTGGCCCTGTTGCTCACTGCCAGTGCCATGCTTTACAAGGCTGTACGTGGCAAGCAGTTGCCCAGACATCTGTCCCAGGCCGATGAAGCGCGCGCCAGCCAGCCACGCCACTGGAGCCTGCCGCTGCTGCTGGGCGCCGTGATCGGCACGCTCGTCACCCTCACGTCTGTGGGCGCAGGCGCGATTGGCGTGAGCGTGCTGCTGATCCTCTACCCCTTGCTGCCGCTGCCGCGCATCGTGGCCGCCGACATTGCCTATGCCGTGCCGCTGACCTTTGTGGCGGGCCTGGGCCATGCCTCTTTTGGTTCGGTGGACTGGCCCTTGCTGGCCAAGCTGCTGGCCGGTTCCCTGCCCGGCATCTGGCTGGGCGCGCGCCTGACCCACCACACCCCTGACCGCGTGATCCGCACCCTGCTGTCGGGCCTGCTGGCCTGGGCGGGCGTGAAGCTCGTTTTGATTTGACTTGCCATGTACCAATACACCGAATTCGACCAAGCCTTTGTCCGCGCCCGTGCTGCGGAGTTTCGCGACCAGCTGGGCCGCTGGCAGGCGGGCCTGCTGAGTGAAGACCAGTTCCGCCCCCTGCGTTTGCAAAACGGCTGGTATGTACAGCGCTATGCACCCATGCTGCGAGTGGCGGTGCCCTATGGCGTGATCTCTGCGCCGCAACTCAAGGTGCTGGCGCGCATTGCCCGAGACTACGACACCCCTGAGGCCGCCGTGCTGGCCAACGCCCAGGCCACGCAAGACAAGTTGCCTGGCCCGGCACCCCTGTTGCGCACCAATTACGGCCACTTCACCACACGCCAGAACGTGCAGTTCAACTGGATCCCGCTGTCCAAAAGCGCCGACGTGATGGACCTGCTGGCCAGCGTGAACATGCACGGCATCCAGACCAGTGGCAACTGCATCCGCAACACCACCACAGACGAGCGTGCGGGCATTGCCCCGGACGAAGCCGTGGACCCACGCCCTTATGCCGAGCTGATCCGCCAGTGGAGCACGTTGCACCCCGAGTTTGCGCACCTGCCACGCAAGTTCAAGATCGCCATCCACGGCGCTGAAGAAGACCGCGCGGCGATTGGCTGGCACGACGTTGGCCTGCAATTGGTGAAGAACGCCGCAGGCGAAGTCGGCTTCAAGGTGCTGGTGGGCGGCGGCATGGGCCGTACCCCCATGAACGGTGTGGTGTTTCGCGAATTCCTGCCCTGGCAGGACATCATGAACTACCTCGAAGCCGTCGTGCGTGTCTTCAACCGCTGGGGCCGGCGAGACAATAAGTACAAGGCCCGTATCAAGATTCTGGTCAAAGCCGAAGGCCAGCGCTATGTGGACGAGGTCGAGACCGAATACCGTGACATCGTCGAGCGCGATGGCGCGCCGCACACCTTGTCGCTGACCGAATTGCACCGCATCGAAGCCAGCTTTGCCGCACCTGCACTGGACCTGCCCGCTACCACCGACGCGTGGCTGGCGCAGGCTGAAACCGACTTGAGCATTCAAGCCGCCAAAACGCCAGCCTTTGCGCGCTGGCTGGCACAAAACGTACACACCCACAAAAACCCGGCGCTGCGTGCGGTGTCGCTGTCGTTCAAGCGCCCAGGGTATGCGCCGGGCGACGCCACGGCCGACCAGCTCGATGCCGCAGCCACTTTGGCCGAACAGTTTTCTGCCGGCGAAGCCCGCGTCACCCACACCCAAAACCTGCTGCTGCCGTGGGTGCGCCTGGATCAGCTGCATGCGCTGTGGCTGCAGGCCAAGGCGCTGGGCGTGGCCCAACCCAACATCGGTTTGCTGACTGACATGATTGCTTGCCCTGGCGGCGACTACTGTGCACTGGCCAATGCCCGCGCCATTCCGGTGGCCAGCGCCATCACCGAGCGCTACCAGGACCTGGACGAGCTGCACGACCTGGGTGCGATCGACCTGCACATCAGCGGTTGCATCAACTCCTGCGGTCACCACCACTCGGGGCACATCGGCATTTTGGGTGTGGATAAAGACGGCAAGGAGTGGTACCAGGTCACGCTGGGCGGCTCGGACGGCAAGGACCTGTCCGGTGCAGCCACCCCCGGCAAGGTGGTCGGCCCGTCTTTCTCGTCGGTCGAAGTGCCTGATGTGATCGAAGCGATTCTGGACACCTACAAACAACTGCGCGTGAGCACGGGCAACGGCCAACAGGAAGCCTTCATCGAGACCCTGCGCCGTGTTGGCCACGAGCCTTTCAAGGCCGCTGCCAACGCGGCGCGCCACCCCACAGCAGATGCTGAAACGGTCTGATCGCAGGGAGAACCACACATGAAAATCATCACCACACAAGAACACCAAGCCGCCAGCAAGGTCAACACGCTGGAGCTTGCCAACGACGTCGATCCGCGCACATTGGATCTGAACGGCATCACCCGTATCGACCTGCAGTTCCCGGCCTTCACCGATGGCCGCGCTTATAGCCAGGCCTTTTTGCTGCGCCGTCGCCTGCGCTTTGCCGGCGAACTGCGGGCCACCGGCGACGTGCTGATTGACCAGCTGGTGCAAATGCAGCGCACGGGTTTTGACGTGGCCGTGCTGGCCGAAGGCGTGGATGCCAGCGCCGCCCAGCGCCAGCTGGATCGGTATGCCGGCTTCTACCAGGGCTCGGCTGTAGAAACGCAACCGCACTTTGCCAAGGCCGCTTGATGAGCTCCAGCCTGATTTCTTCGCGCAGCGCCCCGGCCAAAGCCACCGAGCTGCACGCCAAAGCCAGCCCTGACTTTGCCGCCAAGCTGGCAGAGACCAAGGCCCTGCTGTCACGCGCCGCCACCGACTTCCAGCCCCTGACCCAAGCCTCCAGCCTGGGCGCTGAGGATGTGGTCATCACCCACATCATCAACCGCCTGCGCCTGGACATTCCGGTCTTCGTGCTGGAAACCGGCGCGCTGCACACCGAGACCCTGGCGCTGCTCGAACGCACCCAGGCGCATTCGCGCACGCCCGTGACGGTGTACCGCCCTGTGCAGGAAGCCGTGATCCAGTTTGTGCGCCACAAGGGGCAGAACGCGATCTACCAAAGCATCGATCTGCGCAAGGAATGCTGCGGCATCCGCAAGATGGAGCCGCTGGCACGCGCGCTGACGGGCAAGAAGGCCTGGGTCACCGGTCTGCGCCAGGAGCAATCGGCCGCCCGCGCCGAAGTGCTGCTGCACGACGAAAGCGAAGTGGCCAGCAAAGGTTTGCACAAGTTCAACCCGCTGGCCCAATGGACTTGGGGCGATGTGTGGCACTACATCGCCACAAACCAAGTGGACTACAACCCGCTGCACGACCAGTTTTTCCCGAGCATCGGCTGTGCGCCTTGCACGCGGGCCATCAGCCTGGGCGAGGAATTCCGCGCCGGGCGCTGGTGGTGGGAAGACGAAGCCGCCAAGGAATGCGGCCTGCATGTGAAGAAGTGAGAAAAAAATGAACGCCATGACCGAACCGTTGCACACCCTCAGCAACAGCCACCTCGATGCGCTGGAAGAGGAAACCATCTTCATCCTGCGCGAAGTCGCCGCCGCTTTCGAGCGCCCCGCCCTGCTGTTTTCGGGCGGCAAGGACTCGCTGGTCATGCTCCGGTGTGCTGAAAAGGCTTTTGGTGCCGGCCGCCTGCCCTACCCGCTCTTGATGATCGACACCGGCCACAACTTCAAGGAAGTGACCGACTTCCGTGACTTCCGTGCCAAGGAACTGGGTGCCGAGCTGATCGTGCGCAGCGTCGAGGATTCAATGAAGCGCGGTACCGTGCGCCTGGCACATCCGGGCGAGAGCCGCAACGTGCACCAGTCCGTCACGCTGCTCGAAGCGATCGAAGAATTCCGCTTTGACGCGCTGATCGGCGGCGCCCGCCGCGACGAGGAAAAAGCCCGTGCCAAGGAGCGCATCTTTTCGCACCGCGACAGCTTCGGCCAGTGGCAACCCAAGGCCCAGCGCCCCGAGCTCTGGACGCTGTTCAACACCCGCCTGCAGCCAGGCGAGCATTTCCGCGTGTTCCCGATTTCCAACTGGACCGAGCTGGACGTGTGGCAATACATCGCCCGCGAAAGCATTGCGCTGCCCTCGATCTACTACACCCACAAGCGCGAAGTGGTGGACCGCCGCGGCCTGCTGGTGCCGGTGACTGAGCTGACACCGCCCAAAGATGGCGAGCAAGTCGTGGTACGCGATGTGCGTTTCCGCACCGTGGGTGACATCACCTGCACCTGCCCCGTCGAGAGCGACGCGGCAACGCCCGAGCAGATCGTGATCGAGACGCTGGCCGCCGAAGTCAGCGAGCGCGGCGCCACCCGCATGGACGACAAGACGTCGGATGCTTCCATGGAGAAGCGCAAGAAAGACGGCTATTTCTGAGATGGGAGAACAAGACATGCACAACGAACAACACTTCTCCGCCCTCAAATTCATCACCTGCGGCTCGGTCGATGACGGCAAGAGCACGCTGATCGGACGGCTGCTGGTGGACACCAAAGCCGTGCTGCAGGACCATCTGGCCGGCGTGCAACGCTCGGGAGAAACGGATCTGGCCCTGCTGACCGACGGCCTGTCGGCCGAGCGCGAGCAGGGCATCACCATCGA
>JALRIL010000111.1 GCA_023255445.1 Limnohabitans sp.
TTTTGTCGAAATTCATCGCAATCACGGTTTCCGAACGGCAATTGTGGCGCTCGGGGTCGGCCTTGAAGCTGGGGCAATTGATGACGGTGAAATCGGCGGTAAAGCTGTCTAGCGCGCTGCGTTCGGGGCGGCGCAGCAGGTGGCGGATAAACAGGTTATGCCAGGCCAGTTCTGTGACCATGCGCATGTTGATCGCATAGGCCGGATCGGCGCCGCCAACCAGATCTTGCACGAAATAATCGCGGCCCTTCATATGGGCCAGCATGTCGATTTTTGCGAGCTGGCTGGCGGCGCCGAATTCGGGCGTCATCACGTACATGGGCACATCGACATGCGGCACGATGGCGGCGTCGCCCTGGCCAATGCCCGAGGTCTCGACGATCACCAGGTCAAAACCGGCCACTTTGCAGGCGGCGACCACGTCGGGCAGTGCAGCCGAAATCTCGGAGCCGAAATCGCGTGTGGCCAGCGAGCGCATGAAGACGCGCGAGCCTTTGGACCAAGGGCCGATCGCGTTCATGCGGATGCGGTCGCCCAGCAAGGCGCCACCGCTCTTGCGCCGCGAGGGGTCAATCGAAATGACTGCCACGCGCAACTGGTCGTCCTGGTCCAGGCGCAGGCGGCGCACCAGTTCGTCGGTCAGGCTGGACTTGCCCGCACCGCCCGTGCCGGTGATGCCGAGCACGGGTACTTTTGTTTTGGCGGCGGCCGCGCGCAGAGCCTCCACCACTTTGGCGTCGGCCTTGCCGTTCTCCAGCGCCGTCATCAGCTGCGCCAGTGCGCGCCAGCTCATCTCGGTGTGGCCCTGGATGACCTCGATTTTCTTGGGCGCCAGCGCGCTGAAGTCTTTGTCGGCGCGCATGACCATTTCGCCGATCATGCCGGCAAGGCCCATCTTCTGGCCGTCTTCGGGGCTGTAGATGCGCACGCCGTGCTCGGCCAGCATGCGAATTTCGGCCGGCACGATCACGCCACCGCCGCCGCCAAACACCTGGATGTTCTCGCCACCGCGCTGTTTGAGCAGTTCGACCATGTAGGTGAAGTATTCGTTGTGGCCGCCCTGGTAGCTGGAGACCGCGATGCCCTGCACGTCTTCCTGCAGGGCAGCGGTCACCACCTCGTCGACCGAGCGGTTGTGGCCCAGGTGGATGACTTCGGCGCCCATGCTTTGCAGGATGCGGCGCATGATGCCAATCGCGGCGTCGTGGCCGTCAAACAGACTGGCGGCGGTGACAAAGCGCACCTTGTTTGTCGGGCGGTATTCGGCCAGGGCCTTGAATTCGGCGGACAGGTCTGTCATAGGGAGTCTCCGGAATTTGTCTTTACGTTTACGTAAACGTCAACTTCATCATCTTACCGTGATCGCAACCGTCTGTCACGGTGCCTTGTTCGGTTTCGGAGCGAGCTTGTATCAGGGATAACAGGGGGGTCGACCTGTTTTCGGGCGAATGGGCCGCTCACAGGGCTATGATTGAAGGGATAAAGCCTTGGAAAAAGTGAGTAAATCATGAGCCAACTGGTCGATCCGGAAAAGAAAAAAGCCCTGTGCGCGCGTCTGGCCCGCATCGAGGGGCAGCTGCGCGGGCTGCAGCGTCTCATTGAAAGCGATGCCGACTGCGACAAGATCGCCCAGCAAATGGCCGCTGCACGCAAGGCGCTGGATAAATCCTTTTTTTCGATGGTGGGCTGCATGATCGAGCAGGGCGACCAGTCGGCCGAGCAGGTTGCCGATATGCTGACCAAATTTGCTTGAGGGGGCTGCGTGAATCCGATTCAGCTGTTCGAGCCGGTCTCCTGCACCTACACCTACATCCTTTTTGACGAAGACAGCCGCGAGGCGGTGCTGATTGACCCGGTTGACGACATGCTCGACCGTGATGTGCAGGTGCTGCGCGAGCACGGTCTCAAGCTGGTCTGGACGCTCGAGACGCACGCCCACGCCGATCACATCACCAGCGCTGCGCGTCTGGCCGAGCTCACCGGGGCCCAGATGGCCGCGCCGCAAGGGTGCAATATCGGCACCGCGGGTGTGCAACTGCAAGACGGCCAGCTGTTGCCCTTTGGTCGCCACCAGCTCAAAGCCCTGCACACTCCCGGCCACACGGCGGGCAGCATGAGTTTTTACGCAGACATGGGCGTGCAGCGCCATGTGTTCACCGGCGACACTTTGTTGATCAATGGCTGCGGCCGCACCGACTTCCAGTCGGGCAGCGCGCAAGCCATGTTCCACAGCCTCACGCAGGTGCTGTTTGCGTTGCCCGCAGACACCATGGTCTGGCCAGGGCATGACTATCAGGGGCGCACCTATTCCTCGATCGGCGCTGAAGCCGCGACCAACGCCCGCGTGGCCGGCAAGACGCAAGCGCAGTTCGAAGAGATCATGAACAACCTGAATTTGCCCCGGCCCAAGCGCATTGACGAGGCCGTCCCCGCCAACCTGACGTCTGGCCTGCGTCACGATGCGGGGGGCGAAATCCTGATGAGCGTGCGTGAAGTGCCTGGCTACGCTGGCGACGTGAGTGCGCAGCTGGCCTGGTCCTGGGTGCAGTCGGGCGAAGCCGTCTTGGTGGATGTGCGCACAGACGCCGAACGTGCCTGGGTGGGTTTTGTTCCGGGGGCGCAGCCCTTGGCGTGGAAACAGTGGCCGGACATGGCCATGAACCCCGCGTTTGATGAGGGACTGCGTCAACTGGCTGCTGGGGGCAAAAAACTGGTGCTCCTGTGTCGCAGCGGTGTTCGCTCTGTGGCTGCTGCACAGCGCGCGACCGAGTTGGGCCTGGAGGCCTACAACATCCTCGAAGGCTTTGAGGGTGACCCCGACGCCAACGCCCAGCGCGGCAAGCTCGGTGGCTGGCGCTTTCATGGCCTGCCTTGGCGGCAAAACTGAAGCCTGGACGCAAGGGCATGAGTTTGCTGGCCATTGATGTAGGCAACACACGCCTGAAATGGGCACTGTATGACCGTGCGCACCCGCAAGCTACCGTGCTGGCGCAAGGCGCCGAGTTCCTGGAAAACATCGAACGATTGGCCGAAGGTGCCTGGGCAGAATTGCCTGCACCTGCGCGCATGATTGGTTGCGTGGTGGCTGGCGACGCCATCAAGCGCCGCGTGCATGAACAAATGGATTTGTGGGACGTGCAGCCGCAATGGGTAGTCCCCAGCACCACAGAAGCGGGTTTGACCAATGGCTATGACCATCCCAGCCGACTGGGGGCAGACCGTTGGGTGGCCATGATCGGTGCGCGTGCGCGCATGCTGGCGCAGTTCAAAGAGGCTCGTCCTTTGGTCGTCGTCATGGTCGGCACGGCGGTGACGGTCGAAGCCATTGATGCCCAAGGGCATTTTCTCGGTGGTCTGATCCTGCCCGGACACGGCATCATGCTGCGTGCCCTGGAGTCTGGTACGGCTGGCCTGCATGTGCCCACGGGCGAGGTGCGGCCCTTTCCCACCAACACCAGCGATGCCCTCACCAGTGGGGGGACTTACGCCATTGCAGGCGCTTGCGAGCGCATGGTGCAGCATTTGCGAGCCCACACGGGCCAGGAGCCTGTGTGCATCATGACCGGGGGAGCAGGGTGGAAGATGGCCCCGAGCATGTCGGTACCGTTTGATCTGGTCGAGAACCTGATTTTTGATGGGCTGCTGACCTTGGCACAAGCCCGATTCGCTCAGGCCTCATAAGCCTTGACTCAGTTGCTGGTGCTGTAACTGTGGGTGATGGCCTGCAAGTGCGCACGCAATTGTGGTCGGCTCAAGTGCGGCGTCAGCAGCGCCAGGACATGCTGTGCGCCTTGCTGCATGGCGCGGCTGGCGCCTTCAGGCTCCAGGGCGCGGCGCGGGTCCTTCACATACTCATAGCTGAGCCAATACGTCACCATCAGCGTCATGCTGGTAGACAAGGTGTCTGCGGTGTCGCCATCGAGTTGCAACAAGCCAGCGGCAGTCATCGAGGCGAGCATCCATTTGATCGACTCGGTCTTGCGCTCAAGCACTGCCCGAAAGTGGGTCTCCAGATGGCGATTGCCAGCGAGCAGATGGTTCAGGTCGCGGTACAGGAATCGGAAGTTCCACACCTGCTCGAACAGGGAGTGCATGAAGAACCAGGCGTCTTCAATGTCCTGCACGTCTGAGCCTGCGTCCAGGAGCCTGAGCATGTCGTGCTCAAACTGATCGTAGAGATGATTGACCAGCTTGTCTTTGGACGGGAAGTGATAGTAAAGATTGCCTGGACTGATGCCCAACTCCGACGAAATCAGTGTGGTCGATACATTAGGCTCGCCAAAACGGTTGAACAGGTCCAGCGTGACCCGTGCGATCCGTTCAGCGGTTTTTCGGGGCGCTTTGGTCGCCATGACTCAAGCCAACTCAGGCTTTCTTGCGTGCAGCCGAGCTCGCCTTTCGAGCGGGTGCTTTGGAGGCTGCGGCTTTGGCGGATGCTTTGGAGCTGACGCGGGACGGGGTGGCCTGAGTCGGTTTGGCTGTCGCTTGCAATTGCGCTTCCAGGGCGCTGACCCGTTCGCTCAGGGCAACGATGTCGGCCATGCTGGGCATGCCCAGGCGCTGCAGCGCTTTGGCCACGCGGTCTTCAAACAGATGTTCCAGCTTGTCGATGCGGCCCGAGGCCTGCTGGCCCATGTTGTGCGCCATGCTCGAGAGTTGCTCGGTAGCCTCGTGGATGCGTTGCTGTGCCTGCTCCTGACTTTTGCGCTGGAAAGATAAACCATCGCTGACCAAGGCTTCAAAAGCTTGGGTGCCTCGTGCCTGGGCCTGTGCCATGGCCCCCAGCCCAGCCAACCACACCTGCTGTGGCGACATGGCGGCGAGAGGGTTGTCGGTTTTGTGAGTGGGTTTGGCCATCTTCGGATCTCCGTGGGGGTACCAATCGTTGACTCCAATGTAACCTGATGAAGATGGTCTTGGCCAGGCTTCTAAAATCCATACCCATATGACCCTACTCGTAACAGGCGGCGCCGGCTTCATTGGCGCAAACTTTGTGCTCGATTGGATCGCTGGCTCCGAGGAGCCCGTGGTCAACCTCGACAAGCTCACTTACGCGGGCAATCTTGAAACCCTGGCGTCGCTGCGGGGTGATCCGCGCCACATCTTCGTGCAAGGCGATATTGGCGACCGCGCCTTGGTCGAGCGTTTGCTGGCCGATCACCAGCCCCGCGCCGTGGTCAACTTTGCCGCCGAAAGCCATGTGGACCGCTCCATTCATGGCCCAGGCGATTTTGTGCAGACCAATATTGTGGGCACCTTCAACCTGCTCGAATCGGTGCGGGGGTATTGGAGTGCATTGCCCGAGGGCAAAAAGGCCGCCTTCCGTTTCTTGCACGTCTCCACCGACGAGGTGTACGGCAGCCTAGCCAAAGACGATCCGGCCTTTGCCGAGACCAATCGCTACGAGCCCAACAGCCCTTATTCGGCCAGCAAGGCCGCGTCTGACCACCTGGTGCGCGCCTGGCACCACACCTACGGCTTGCCGGTGCTCACCACCAACTGCAGCAACAACTACGGACCGTACCACTTTCCGGAAAAGCTCATCCCGCTCATGATCGTCAACGCCCTGGCCGGTAAAAACCTGCCCGTGTACGGCGACGGCATGCAAATTCGCGACTGGCTCTACGTCAAAGACCACTGCAGCGCCATCCGCACCGTGCTGGCCAAAGGCCAGCTGGGCGAGACCTACAACGTGGGCGGCTGGAACGAAAAGCCCAACATCGAGATCGTCAATACCGTGTGCAAACTGCTCGACGAACTGCGCCCCAAGGCAGACGGCACCAGCTACGCCACCCAGATCACTTACGTGACCGACCGCCCCGGCCATGACAGGCGCTACGCCATTGACGCGCGCAAGCTCGAACGCGAGCTGGGCTGGAAACCTGCCGAGACGTTTGAGACCGGCATCCGCAAAACCGTGGAGTGGTACCTGGCCAATCCCGAATGGGTGGCCAACGTGCAAAGTGGAACGTACAAGGACTGGGTCAACAAACAGTACGCGGAGCAGCACGCATGAAGATCCTTTTGCTGGGAAAAAACGGGCAAGTGGGCTGGGAATTGCAGCGTAGCTTGAGTGTGTTGGGCGAAGTCATTGCGCTGGACCGCCATAGCACGCCGTGTGGCGACCTGAGCCAGCCCGAACGCTTGGCGCAAACCGTGCGCGAGCTGCGCCCCGATGTGATCGTCAACGCAGCTGCACACACAGCGGTAGACAAGGCTGAGAGTGAGGTGGATTTGGCCCGCACCCTCAACGCCACAGCACCTGCTGCTCTGGCACAGGCGGCTGCCCAGACGGGGGCCTGGCTGGTGCACTATTCCACCGACTATGTCTTTGATGGCGGCGGCAACACCCCCCGGCAAGAAGGCGATGCCACCGGCCCCCTGGGGGTGTACGGCCAGACCAAACTCGAAGGCGAGCTGGCGATTGCGGCCAGCGGCTGCAAGCACCTGATTTTTCGTACCAGCTGGGTGTATGCCGCGCGCGGCGGCAACTTTGCCAAAACCATGTTGCGTCTCGCGCAGGAGCGCGAGCGTCTGACGGTCATCGAGGACCAGCACGGCGCGCCCACAGGAGCTGACCTGATTGCCGACGTCACGGCGCATGCGATTCGCAGCGCGCAGCACAAGCCGGAGCTGGCTGGCCTGTACCACCTGGTCGCAGGCGGTGAAACCAGCTGGCATGGTTACGCCAGCCATGTGATTGCCCGTGCCCGTCAGTTGCGACCTGATCTGGACTGGAAAGTGCGCGAGATCTCGCCCGTGGATACCAGCGCCTTTCCTACCCCGGCCCAACGACCGCTGAACTCACGCCTGAATACATCGAAACTGCAGCAAAGCTTTGCTCTGAATTTGCCGGATTGGCAGCAGGGCGTGAATCGACTGTTGACCGAAATTTTGTGAGTGGCTTGCTGCACAATCAGCTCCAAATCTGTTTCTCCGAAGATGACCATGACCGAAACCCTTACCCCTGTCATTGCGCCACAAGACCAGGCCCAGATCCTGGCCCAGGCGATGCCTTACATTCGCAAATTCCACGGCAAAACCCTGGTCATCAAATATGGCGGTAATGCCATGACCGACCCAGCCCTGCAGCAAGCCTTTGCCGAAGACGTGGTGCTGCTCAAACTGGTGGGTATGAATCCAGTGGTGGTGCACGGTGGGGGGCCGCAGATCGAAGGCCTGTTGCAGCGCCTGGGCAAGAAGGGTGAATTCATTCAGGGCATGCGTGTGACCGATGCCGAGACCATGGAAGTGGTGGAATGGGTGCTGGCTGGTGAAGTGCAGCAAGACATCGTGGGCATGATCAACCGCGCCGGCGGCAAGGCCGTCGGCCTCACGGGCCGCGACGGAGGCTTGATCCGCGCCAGAAAGTTGCGCCTGCTGGACAGCCAGGACCCGAGCAAGGAACACGATGTGGGCCAGGTCGGCGAGATCGAAAGCATCGACCCTGCCATCCTCAAATGCTTGCAGGATGACGCCTTCATCCCGGTGGTCAGTCCTATCGGTTTTGGCGAGCACAACGAAAGCTACAACATCAACGCTGACGTGGTCGCTGCCAAGCTGGCCATGGCGCTGCAGGCCGAAAAGCTGCTCATGCTCACCAATATCCGTGGTGTGCTCGACAAGCAAGGCCAGTTGCTGACCGAGCTGACGGCCAAGCGCATCGATGAGCTGTGTGCCGACGGCACCATCAGTGGCGGCATGATCCCCAAGATTGCCGGTGCGCTGGACGCGGCCAAGAGCGGTGTGAATGCGGTGCACATCATCGACGGCCGCGTGCCCCATGCGATGCTGCTGGAGGTGCTCTCCGAGCAGGCCTTTGGCACGATGATCCGTAGCCACTGACGCACTGACGATACCCATTCAAAAAGCGATAAAAAACAGGAGGAGCATGCCATGACGGATGAACAGGATGTGAACGACGTGCAGGACGACGTCTCTGCAGCGCCCACTCGAAAGCGCCCGCGCCCCGGCGAGCGTCGCCTGCAGATTTTGCAAACCCTGGCCGGCATGCTCGAGCAGCCGGGGGCGGAGCGCGTCACTACGGCTGCGCTGGCCGCGCGCATCGGGGTCAGCGAAGCCGCGCTATACCGTCACTTTGCCAGTAAGGCGCAAATGTTTGAGGCCCTGATCGACTTTGTGGAGCAGTCCATCATGGGCCTGATCCGTCAGGTGACTGAGCGTGAGAGTCAAGGGCCCGTGCAGGCCAGTCGCATCGTGGCGCTGTTGGTGCAGTTTGCCGAGAAAAACCCCGGCATGACCCGTGTCATGACCGGCGACGCGTTGGTGCATGAGCACGCACGACTGCAAGAACGAGTGAATCTGCTGTTTGACAAAATCGAGGCGCAGCTGCGGCAAAGCCTGCGCAGCAGCGAGGGGGCGACTCCAACCGTGGACGCACAGGTGACAGCCTCCTTGCTGGTGGCCTTCCTGATGGGGCGTTTGCAGCGTTATGCTCGCTCCGGTTTCAAGCGTTCACCCTCTGAGCACCTGGCCGCCTGTCTGGCGCGTTTGGTCTGAGCGCTGCGTTTTGCATCAAGGACAACTGTCATGAAATTGGTTCGCTATGGCCGCCCCGGCAAGGAAAAGCCCGGTCTCATCGACGCGCAGGGCAAGCTGCGCGACCTAAGTGCAGTGGTGGCCGACATTGGTCCCGAGCAGCTGTCGGACAAAGCACTGGCGAAACTGGCTAAGCTCAAAACGGACACGTTGCCGCTGGTCCGTGGTCGCCCGCGCTTGGGCTGCCCCGTTGCACGCATCGGCAAATTTTTGGCCATTGGCCTGAACTACGCCGATCATGCTGCTGAAGCCGGCATGCCTTTGCCCAAGGAACCCATCCTGTTCACCAAAGCCATCAGCTGTATTCAAGGCCCGGACGATGATGTGATGCTCCCCAAGGGCTCCAAAAAAACCGATTGGGAAGTCGAGCTGGGGGTGGTCATTGGTCAGCGGGCACGCTACGTGACGCAAAAAGACGCGTTGTCCTATGTGGCCGGTTATTGCGTGGTCAACGACCTGAGTGAGCGCGAATACCAGATCGAACGTGGTGGTACCTGGGACAAGGGCAAGGGCTGCGATACCTTTGGTCCTATCGGCCCTTGGTTGGTGACCCGCGACGAAGTGCCCAACCCGCAAAACCTGAACCTCTGGCTGGACCTCAATTGTCAGCGCATGCAGACGGGTAACACCAAAACCATGGTTTTCAATGTTGCCAAGCTCATCAGCTATGTCAGCCAGTTTATGACCCTTGAGCCTGGTGATGTGCTGACAACAGGTACACCTCCCGGGGTCGGCATGGGGGTCAAGAAAAACGGCCAGCCTGCGCCGGTCTACCTCAAGCGGGGCGATGTCATGACACTGGGCATTGAAGGCCTGGGTTCGCAGTCCCAGAAGGTGGTTGCGTTCAAGGCCTGATCAGGATTTACCCTTGTTTTGGCCCTCAAGGGCTAGGCTGTCCTGGGATTTTGTGCAAAATAGAACGGTCGTTCTATTTTGCATGCCATGAACATTCACAGCCTCAAGTCCGTTTCCAAGCCGGTGCCCGAACCGGCGCGACGCGCGCTCCTCAAAGGGCAGCAGACCAAAGCGGCCATTGTGGAGGCGGCCTTGGGGCTGGCCTCCCAGATCGGTCTGGAGGGTTTGTCGATTGGTGCGCTGGCCGAAATCACTGGCATGAGCAAATCGGGCGTGTTCGCCCACTTTGGCTCACGCGAGGAACTTCAAATATCGGTGGTGCGCGAGTACCACATGCGCTTTGAGCGGGAGATTTTTTACCCGGCTCTTGAAATGCCGCGCGGGATGCCGCGACTGCAGACGTTGTTTGACCGCTGGATGGTGCGCACCAGCGCCGAGATCGATTCGGGCTGCATTTACATCAGTGGCGCTGTTGAGTTTGATGACCGCAGCGGCCCGGTCCGGGATGCGCTGGTGGCGTCGGTCACCAGCTGGCAGGATGCCTTGCGGCGAGCGGTGAAGCTGGCGCAACAAGAGCGTCACCTGCAAACCGAGGCAGACCCAGAGCAAATCGCTTTTGAAATCCACGGCTTGATTCTTGCGCTGCACTACGAAGCCCGATTTTTACGCCGCGCTGGCGCGCTCGAGCGAGCACGCCAAGGCTTTGCGCGACTTGTCGAGCGCTACCGTCCCCTTTGATTGTCTGACCCTGTTGTTTCGGAGGAAAAACCATGGCTGTCTATACCCCGCCGCTGCGTGACATGCAGTTTGTGTTGCACGAGTTGCTGGATGTGTCTAAAGAGTTGGGCGCGATGGCGCCGCATGCCGAGATGGATGCCGACACCCTTAACGCTGTGCTCGAAGAGGCTGGTAAGTTCGCCTCTGAGGTGATTTTTCCGCTCAATATTTCGGGCGATACCCAGGGCTGCAAGCTCGATACCGCTACCCATGCGGTGCAAACGCCAGATGGGTTCAAGGCTGCATACGAGCAGTATGTGGCCGGGGGCTGGCCCTCGCTCAGCTGCGATCCGGCTTATGGCGGCCAGGGTTTGCCCTTTGTCGTCAACCAGTGTCTGTACGAGATGCTCAACTCGGCAAACCAGTCCTGGACCATGTACCCTGGGCTGTCGCATGGCGCATATGAGTGCTTGCATGCCCACGGCACACCCGAGCAGCAGGCCTTGTATCTGCCCAAACTCACCAGTGGCGAGTGGACGGGCACCATGTGCCTGACCGAGCCTCACTGCGGCACCGACCTTGGGCTGCTGCGCTCCAAGGCTGAACCGCAGGCGGATGGCACTTACCGCATCAGCGGGCAGAAAATCTTCATCAGTGCGGGCGAGCACGATCTGGCGGCCAACATCGTGCACCTGGTGCTGGCCCGATTGCCCGACGCGCCCCCGGGCTCCAAAGGCATCAGTCTGTTTCTGGTGCCCAAGTTCCATGTCAAGGCCGATGGCTCACTGGGCGAGCGCAACGGTATTTACTGCGGTGGGTTGGAACACAAGATGGGCATCCATGCCAATGCCACCTGTCAGATGATTCTGGATGGCGCTGTGGGAACGCTGGTCGGGCAGCCCCACAAAGGCCTGGCGGCCATGTTTGTGATGATGAACGCGGCCCGCCTGGGCGTGGGCAATCAGTCCTTGGGGCTGACCGAAGTGGCCTATCAAAATGCCCTGGCTTATGCCAAGGACCGGGTGCAAATGCGCTCACTCACCGGTGTCAAGGCGCCCGCGCAGCCGGCCGACCCTATCCTTGTCCATCCGGATGTGCGGCGGATGCTGCTCACGGCCAAAGCGTATGCCGAAGGGGGACGTGCACTGGCCTGCTATGCCAGCTTGCTGCTGGACAAGGAGCTGCACCACCCGGATGAGCAAGTGCGCCAGGAAAGCGCGCAACTGCTGGCCTTGCTCACACCCATCGTCAAAGCCTTCCTGACCGACAACGGTTTTGACGCGGCGGTGCAATGCCAACAGGTTTATGGCGGGCATGGGTTCATCAAGGAGTGGGGCATGGAGCAGTTTGTGCGCGATGCCCGTATCAACATGATTTACGACGGCACCAATACCATTCAGTCGCTGGATTTGCTGGGACGCAAAGTGCTGGGCAACAACGGGGCCACGCTCAAATTGTTGGGTGCGCAGGTCGAAAGCTTTGTGCGTGCCAACATGGCAGACCCACGCATGGCCGAGTTTGTACGGCCCCTGGCTGAGCTGGGGCAAAAACTGACCCAGCTGACCGCCGAGGTCGGCTACAAAGGTTTGCGCAACGCCGACGAAGTGGGCTCGGCCGCGGTGGACTATTTGCGCATAGCCGGCCATATGGTGCTGGGCTACTTCTGGGCACGCATGGCACGTGTAGCGCTGGACAAGATGGCACAGGCCCAGGCAGCTGCCCAGCGGCCCGATCCGTTTTATCTGGGCAAGGTCCAAACGGCGCGCTTTTATTTTGCGCGTCTGATGCCCGAGACGGCCAGTTTGATGCGCAGAATCCGAAGTGGCAGCGAGGTGTTGATGGACACCGATGCGGCATTGTCCTGAGCAACTGACTTGAGGAAGACGACATGAAGATCAAATGGACAAGCATGGTGGTGTGGGGACTGGCGACTGCCGCGCAGGCGCAAATGAGTCCCTTGGGCCTGTGGCAAAGCATTGACGATGGCAACGGTCAACCCAAGGCCGAAATCCTGATCGTTCAGCGTGGCGATGGCGTACTCAGTGGCAAAGTCGAACGTTCCTTGCTGACCACGCCCAACCCGGAGCCCAATTGCAACTTGTGTACCGATGACCGCAAGGGACAAGCCAAGATTGGCATGGAAATCATCCGAGGCGGCAAACAGACTGAAGGCAAGGACGTGTGGGAAGGGGGCAAGATCCTCGATCCCGAAAACGGCAAGGAGTACAGTCTGCGACTGACGCCCATCGAAGGTGGGCGCAAACTGGAGGTGCGTGGCTACATAGGTATGCCTTTGCTGGGGCGTACCCAGGTGTGGAACCGCATCCGTTGACCTGAACCGTTTCTGAGCCGACCATGTCTGACATTCTTGAACACCGCGACGGCGGGGTGATGACCCTGACGTTCAACCGCCTGGACCGCAAAAACTCGATCACGGCGGCTATGTATGCCCAACTGGCCGACGCCCTGGAGGGTGCTGCTCAGGAGGGGGCAGTGCGCGCTGTGGTGATTCAAGGTCACGAGACGGTGTTTTGTGCAGGCAACGATATTGCCGACTTTTTGCAGCAGCCGCCTTCCGACCAGAATGCGCCGGTGTTCCGTTTTTTGCGAGCGTTGGCCACGTTCGAAAAGCCCTTGCTGGCTGCCGTGGCCGGGCCTGCGGTCGGCATTGGAACCACGCTTTTACTGCATTGCGACCTGGTCTATGCAGGCGACAACGCGGCGTTTTCCATGCCTTTCGTCAATCTGGGTCTGTGCCCGGAAGCGGCATCGAGCTTGCTGTTGCCCGCCATGTTCGGGCATCACCGCGCGGCAGAGGCGCTCTTGTTGGGCGAACCTTTTTTTGCCGAAGCGGCCATGGAGGTGGGCCTGGTCAACCGCGTGTTGCCGCCTACCGAGGTCAACGCCTACGCGCAAGCGCAGGCCCGCAAACTCTCGACCAAACCCCTGTCGTCCTTGATGGCCACCAAGCGCTTGATGAAGCGCCACCAGCAGACGCAGGTGCTGAGCGTCATGGCCGAGGAAGGCGAGGCGTTTGGGCGCATGCTGCGCGAGCCGGCAGCGAAAGAGGCGTTTGGCGCCTTCATGGAAAAGCGCAAGCCTGATTTTTCGGGCCTGTGACGACATGACGCTCAAGAAACCCCTGCCTCAGGCGTTTGAGCCCGAGTACCTCGAACTGTTTCGTGACATTTACGAAGACAAGATTGTGTTCAACAAGCTTCTGGGCTTGAAACTCCACGAGATTGATCCGCAAGGCCGGGTGCGAGCGAGCATCGACATGCGTCCCGAACTGGTGGGACATTTTGCCTACAACCGGGTGCATGGTGGCGTGATCAGCGCAGCGCTGGATGCCATCGGCAGTGCTGCAGTCATGGCGGCCCTGGCGGCGCGACACATGGACGAGCCACCCGCCAAGCGCATCGAGCGCTTTGCCAAGTTGGGAACCATCGATTTGCGGGTGGACTACTTGCGCCCTGGCATTGGCGAGCACTTCACCATCCATGCCGAGTGCTTGCGTGTAGGCTCGCGTGTGGGTTCAGCCCGCATGGAGTTTCGCGGGCCGGACGGCACGCTGATGTCCAGCGGGGCGGCTGCCTACATTGTCTCCTGATCAACCCTTGGGGATAGGGCGGGGCTTACCGCTGTCATCAATGGCCACATAGGTCAGCGTGGCCTGGGTCACCTTGAGCGAGGTGTTGTCTTCGCGCAGACGCTCTGCAAAGACCTGCACATCGACCGTGATTGAGGTGTTGCCCACGCGGGTGATGTCTGCATAAAAACTCAGAATATCGCCCACGCGCACGGGTTGTTTGAAGATGAACTCGTTGACCGCTACGGTGGCTATGCGGCCACGAACGCGCCTTGCCGGCAGCACGGCGCCGGCCAAGTCCACCTGGGCCATGACCCATCCGCCAAAAATGTCGCCGTTGGCGTTGCAGTCGGCGGGCATGGGTATGACCTTGAGGACCAGTTCGTGGCCGGCAGGAATAGCGCTGTCTTGTGAGCGAATGGATTCAGACATGGGCACAATCTCGGGTTGTTGTTAGAAAGATTGTCCACCATGCGTCACCACGGCGATCGCGCCCCTGCTCCTCCCGGCCCTGCCACAGGCGATTGGCAAACCCTGGGTCGTCTGTTGCCCTATTTCTGGGACTACAAGTGGCGTGTGTTGCTTGCGCTGGCCTGCATGGTCGGCGCCAAGCTGGCTAACGTAGGGGTACCTTTGCTGCTCAAGCAGCTGGTGGATGCAATGAACCTGAAGCCTGGCGCACCACAAGCGTTGCTGGTAGTGCCAGTGGCTTTGCTGCTGGGCTATGGGGCTTTGCGCCTGATGACCTCGGTCATGACCGAGTTGCGCGAGCTGGTGTTTGCCAAGGCCACGCAAGGCGCGGCCAAGCGCATTGCCTTGCAGACCTTTGAGCACTTGCATGGCATGTCGTTGCGTTTTCACCTGGCGCGACAGACGGGTGGCATGACCCGGGACATTGAGCGTGGTGTGCGCGGCATCGAGTCCCTGATTTCGTTTTCGCTCTACAGCATTGTGCCCACCCTCATCGAGGTGGTGTTGGTGTTGTCCATTCTGGCGGTGAAGTTTGATGTGTGGTTTGCACTGATCACCCTGCTGGCGCTGGCCGTCTACATTGTGTTCACCGTGCGCATCACCGAGTGGCGCACGCAGTTTCGCCGGCAGGCCAACGAGTTCGATTCGGCGGCCCACACCAAAGCGGTTGACTCTTTGCTGAACTTCGAAACCGTCAAGTATTTCGGCAACGAAGCCTTTGAAGCCGGCCGCTATGCGCAAAGCCTGGACAGTTTGCGCCAAGCGCGTCTGAAGGCGCAGACCACGCTGGCTATGCTCAACGCGGGTCAGCAGCTGATCATTGCGGTGGCCTTGGTGGCCATGCTTTGGCGAGCCACGCAAGGCGTGGTTGATGGGCGCATGACTTTGGGTGATCTGGTCATGGTCAATGCCTTCATGATCCAGCTCTACATACCGCTGAACTTTCTGGGCGTGATTTACCGCGAAATCAAGCAAAGCCTGACCGACCTGGACCGCATGTTTGTGCTCATGGACCGTGAACGCGAAATCGCGGATGCGCCGGGTGCACCTGACCTCGTGCTGTCGCCACAAATGAGCGTCGAGTTTGACCATGTCAGCTTTGCTTATGAACATGACCGTCCGATCTTGCATGACATCAGCTTCACGATCCCGGCAGGAAAGACCGTGGCCGTGGTCGGGCCCTCGGGCTCGGGCAAGTCCACGCTGGCGCGCCTACTGTACCGTTTTTATGACGTCCAGCAGGGCGCGGTCAAACTGGCTGGGCAGGACATTCGTGCCGTGACACAAGCGAGCGTGCGCCGCGCCATTGGCATCGTGCCTCAGGACACGGTGCTGTTCAATGACACGGTGGCCTACAACATTGCCTACGGCCGCGCGGGCGCATCTCAACACGAGGTGGAGGCCGCCGCTCGGGCGGCGCATATTCATGACTTCATCGTCAGCACCCCCAAAGGCTACGACACCATGGTGGGTGAGCGTGGCCTCAAATTGTCGGGGGGCGAGAAGCAGCGTGTGGCCATCGCACGGACCTTGCTCAAAGATCCACCAGTGCTGGTGTTTGACGAGGCCACGTCGGCGCTGGACTCGGCCAATGAGCGAGCGATTCAGACTGAACTGGCCCGCGCGGCCCGCAATAAGACGGCCTTGGTGATTGCCCACCGTTTGTCAACGGTGGCTGAGGCTCACGAAATCCTGGTCATGGAAGCTGGTCGAATTGTTGAGCGCGGCACCCATGCGCAGCTGCTGGCTGCGCAAGGTCGTTATGCGCGGATGTGGGCGCTGCAGCAAAGCGGCGAGACGACATAATCGTGCCATGGAAACCAAATGGCTGGAAGACTTTGTCAGCCTGGCTGAAACGCGCAGTTTCAGCCGGTCTGCGCAGCTGCGTCATGTGACGCAGCCTGCGTTTTCTCGGCGAATTCAGGCCCTGGAAGCCTGGGCAGGGGCGGATCTGGTGGACCGCAGCTCTTATCCCACGCAGCTCACACCCGCGGGGCAGACCCTGTATACGCAGGCGCTGGAGTTGCTGCAGTCCCTGCAAAACACGCGCGCCATGCTGCGCGGTCACGTGAGCGCTGGCCAGGACTTCATCGAATTTGCGGTGCCGCATACCCTGGCCTTCACGTTCTTCCCGGCTTGGGTGGCGGGACTGCGCGAGCGGTTTGGCCCGATCAAGAGCCGCCTGATGGCGATGAACGTGCACGATGCCGCCATGCGCCTGGTCGAGGGAGGCTGCGATGTGCTGGTGGCCTATCACCACCCCTCGCAACCGTTGCAGCTCGATTCGCAACGTTACGACATGGTGGTCTTGGGACATGAACATATCGCTCCCTATGCCAAGCCCGCCGCCGACGGGCAATCAGCCTTTGCCTTTCCGGGGACACCCGAGCGTCCTGTGCCTTACCTGGGCTACGCGCCTGGCGCGTACTTGGGCGCAGTGACGGATGAGATCCTTAAAAAGTCAGGCGTGCCGATACACCTCAGTCGAGTGCATGAAACAGACATGGCCGAAGGGCTCAAAGTGATGGCGGTCGAGGGGCACGGCGTGGCCTTCCTGCCCCGCAGTGCCGTGCGCAAAGAGCTGCAGTCGCACGCGTTGGTGCCGGTGGCCTTTCCTGGTGGCAGTTCGCTGGAGCTGACCATGGAGGTGCGGGCTTACCGTGCACGCAACCTCAGCCATGTGGCCAGTCCCAGCCATGCGCAGGATTTGTGGCATTTCCTCACCACCGCATCACCAACGCCTTCGAGCCATTGACCATTAGGGAACATCCCTAGACCAAGGCTGACTTGAAGCTGACGATTTGACGGTAAGATTTTCGGCACGGTTTGTGCAAACGCCCCTTGCAAGGCAGACGTGTTGTGCCATAGTGGTGCACACGGAGACTTCCGGACCGATTCAACCCCACGCCATGAGGCGAAATTTCAGGAGTACGAGAAATGAAAAAACACGTGATTGCTGCTGCATTGATGGCTGTGGCTGCTGTGGCCGCACAAGCAGACACACTGGCCAAGGTCAAGAGCGCCGGCGCCATCACCATGGGTGTGCGTGACTCTTCGGGTGCACTGTCTTACACGCTGGGTGACGGCAAATATGCAGGGTTCCACGTTGAAATTTGCCAACGCATCATTGCCAATGTGGAAAAAGCCGTAGGTCAGAAGCTGGACGTGAAGTACCAGTCCGTGACCTCGCAAAACCGTATTCCTCTGGTCCAGAACGGCACAGTGGACATTGAATGCGGCTCCACCACCAACAACGCCGCACGTCAAAAGGACGTGTCGTTTGCCAACACCGTGTATGTGGAAGAGGTCCGCATTGCCGCACGCGCCAATTCCGGCATCACTTCCATCTCCCAACTTGCAGGCAAGACCGTGGCCACCACCACCGGTACCACGTCTGTGCAACTGCTGCGCAAGCACGAGCGTGCCAATGGTGTGGACTTCAAGGAAATCTTTGGCAAGGACCATGCGGACAGCTTCCTGCTGCTCGAATCCGGCCGTGCTGACGCATTCGTGATGGACGGTCAGATCCTGGCGGGCAATATTGCCAACAGCAAGAGCCCTGCTGACTACAAAATCGTCGGCGAAGTGCTCAACGTCGAGCCCATTGCCATCATGATGCGCAAGGACGACCCGGCCTTCAAGAAATTGGCTGACGACACGATTGCTGCCCTGGTCAAGAGCGGTGAAATGGCCAAGATCTACGACAAGTGGTTCATGCAGCCGATTCCCCCGAAGAACGTTCGTGTGGGTTTGCCCGCCAGCGCCGCCACCAAGGATGCCTGGGCTAACCTCAACGACAAACCTGCTGAAGACTACGCCAAGAAGTAATCAATACGCTTGACTGGTGAAGCCCCGCCAGTGCAGACCGGCGGGGCTTGTTTTTTGCGTATTTGACGGGAGAAAAGTCCATGACTTTGGATTGGCAGGTCTTCATGACCGATGACGGCAGTGGCCGTACCTATGGCGAGTGGATGCTCGAGGCCTGGCGCTGGACGCTGGCCGTGGCTGCAACGTCCTGGCTGGTGTCCATGGTGGTGGGGGCGGTGGTGGGGACGATGCGTACTTTGCCATCGAGCCCTTGGTTGGTGCGTCTGGGCGATGCCTGGGTGGAGTTGTTTCGCAACATCCCCTTGCTGGTGCAAATTTTCCTGTGGTATTTCGTGGTGCCCAAAATCATTCCAGCCTTCCAGAAAGTGCCTGGGTTTACGTTGGTGGTGTTTGGTCTGGGATTTTTCACTTCCGCACGCATTGCCGAGCAATTCAAGGCGGGCATAATGGCCTTACCGCGTGGCCAACGCATGGCGGCCATGGCGATGGGCTTCACGACCTGGCAGACGTATCGCTATGTGATGTTGCCCATGGCGTTTCGCATCATCTTGCCTCCGCTGACCAGCGAGTCCATGAACCTGCTCAAAAATTCTTCCGTGGCCTTTGCGGTGTCGATTCCCGAGCTGACCATGTTCGCCATGCAGGCGCAGGAAGAAACCTCGCGTGGCATCGAAATCTACCTGGCTGTGACGGGCTTGTATGTGGTGTCCGCCGTGGTGGTCAACCGCGTATTTGCCGCCATAGAGCGCAAGATGCGCGTGCCCGGCTTGATTGCAGCCGGCGCGACTGGAGGCCATTGACATGCTGGGTCTCGATTTTTCCTTCATCGACCTGGACGTTTTGCAAAAGTTCGTCTGGGGCGGTTTGGTCTTCAGTGTGCAGTTGACCCTTGTGGCTACGGTAGGTGGCGTCATCTTTGGCACCCTGCTGGCTTTGATGCGGTTGTCTGGAAAACGTGCCCTGATGGGGCCGGCAACCTTTTATGTCAATGGCATGCGCTCCATTCCCTTGGTCATGGTCATCTTGTGGTTTTACTTGCTGATGCCTTTTGTGATCGGTCGTCCGATCGGCGCGGAGCTCTCGGCCATCATCACTTTTGTGGCCTTTGAGGCGGCGTACTTCAGTGAAATCATGCGTGCGGGTATCCAGTCGATCCCGCGTGGGCAGGTCTTTGCCGGACAAGCGTTGGGCATGACCTATGCCCAAAACATGCGACTGATCATCTTGCCCCAGGCGTTTCGCAACATGTTGCCGGTGCTGCTGACGCAGACCATCATCTTGTTCCAGGATACGTCGCTGGTGTACGCCATTGGCGCGTATGACTTGCTCAAGGGCTTTACCAATGCCGGCAAGATCTATGGCCGCACCGAAGAGGCGTATCTGGTGGCTGCGGTGGTTTATTTCGTGATTTGCTACAGCCTGTCCTGGCTCGTCAAGCGCCTGCAGGCGCGCATTGCCATTGTTCGCTGAAACAGTGGCCGGAGAAATACATGATTGAAATTCAAAATGTCTCGAAGTGGTATGGCCAGGTGCAGGTACTCAACAACTGCTCGGTCAACATCAACAAAGGTGATGTGGTCGTGGTGTGCGGTCCGTCAGGTTCGGGTAAATCCACGCTGATCAAAACCGTCAATGGTCTGGAGCCCTTCCAGCAAGGTGAGATCACCGTCAACGGTGTACCTCTGCATGACCCTCAAACGGATTTGCCCAAACTGCGCTCGCGGGTGGGCATGGTGTTCCAACATTTCGAGTTGTTCCCCCATCTCTCTGTGACCGAAAACCTGACGATTGCCCAGGTCAAGGTGCTGGGTCGCAGCATCGATGACGCGAAAGTGCGGGGCCTGAACATGCTGGACCGTGTGGGCCTGATGGCCCACAAGGACAAGTTTCCAGGTCAGCTCTCAGGTGGGCAGCAGCAGCGCGTGGCCATTGCCCGTGCACTGTCGATGGACCCGATGGTCATGCTCTTTGACGAACCCACTTCTGCGCTGGACCCCGAAATGGTCGGCGAAGTGCTGGACGTGATGGTCAAGCTCGCGCAGGAAGGTATGACCATGATGGTCGTCACGCACGAGATGGGTTTCGCCCGCCAGGTGGCCAATCGAGTGATCTTCATTGATGTGGGCGGCCGCATCCTGGAAGACTGCTCCAAGGACGAGTTCTTCAATCACCCTGAAAACCGTCAGCCCCGTACCAAGGAGTTTCTGAGCAAGATTCTGGCGCATTGAGCCCGGTGAGGTTTGCGACAATACGGGTATGACGCAAGAAATCACCATCACCCGCCCTGACGACTGGCACCTGCATGTACGCGATGGGGCTGCATTGCTCACTGTAGTGCCGCATACCGCTGCCCAGTTCGGGCGCGCCATCATCATGCCTAACCTCAAGCCGCCGGTCACCACGGCTGAGCAGGCGTTGGCCTACAAGGCGCGTATCCAGGCAGCCGTGCCCGCAGGCATGGCTTTTGAGCCTTTGATGACGCTTTACCTGACCGACAACCTGGCGCCCGACGAGATCAGGCGGGCAAAGGATGCGGGCGTAGTGGCTTGCAAGCTGTATCCGGCCGGTGCCACCACCAACAGTGATGCGGGCGTGACTGACCTGCGCAAGATCTACCCGGTGCTTGAAGCCATGCAGCGCGAAGGCGTGCTGCTGCTGGTGCACGGCGAAGTCACCTCGTCCGACATCGACCTGTTCGACCGCGAAGCGGTGTTCATCGATCAGCAGCTCATCCCGCTGCGCCGCGACTTCCCGGGCCTGAAAATCGTGATGGAGCACATCACCACGAAGGAGGCTGCGCAGTACGTGGCTGACAGCGACGACAAGCTGGGCGCCACCATCACCGCGCACCACCTGCTCTACAACCGCAACGCCATCTTCACCGGTGGCATTCGACCGCACTACTACTGCCTGCCGA
>JALRIL010000134.1 GCA_023255445.1 Limnohabitans sp.
ACCGCCAGCCTAGACAACGCCGCCAAAGTTGCCTTGCTCGAACGACTCGAGCAAATGGCGCGTGCGCGTGATCCGCGCATCACCCAAGTCATGGCTGGCCTGGCCAGTGAATTCGACGTGGTGCTCATCGCCCGAGGCGACGGCACCTTAGCCGCGGATGTGCGACCCCTGGTGCGGCTGTCGCTGACCGTGGTGGCGCAGCAAGGCCAGCGCCGCGAAATGGGCACCGCCGGCGGCGGTGGGCGGCGTGACCTCACCATGTTTGACGACGCCTTGCTTACCCAGTACGCCCAAGAGGCGGTGGACGCCGCGCTCACCAACCTAGAGGCGCGCGACGCCCCAGCCGGTGAAATGACGGTGATTTTGGGCCCCGGCTGGCCGGGGGTGCTGCTGCACGAGGCCGTGGGCCACGGCCTCGAGGGCGACTTCAACCGCAAAGGCTCCAGCGCCTTCAGCGGCCGCATGGGCCAGCGCGTGGCGGCCAAGGGCGTTACCGTGCTCGACGACGGCACCCTGCCGCAGCGGCGCGGCTCGCTCAACATCGACGACGAGGGCCATGCCACCCAGTGCAACGTGCTCATCGAAGACGGCATATTGCGCGGCTACCTGCAAGACCGCATGAACGCCCGCCTCATGGGTGTGCCGGCCACGGGCAACGGACGCCGCGAGAGCTACGCCCACGTGCCCATGCCACGCATGACCAACACCTACATGCTGGGCGGCGACAAGGACCCGCAGGAGATCGTCGCCAGCATCAAGAAGGGCTTGTATGCCACTAATTTCGGTGGTGGCCAGGTGGACATCACCAGCGGCAAGTTCGTGTTTTCGGCGAGCGAAGCTTACTGGGTCGAGAACGGCAAGATCCTGTACCCGGTCAAGGGCGCCACGTTGATCGGTAGCGGCCCCGAGTCGCTCAAGAAGATTTCGATGATCGGCAACGACATGCGCCTGGATTCGGGCGTGGGCACCTGTGGCAAGGAAGGCCAGAGCGTGCCGGTGGGCGTGGGGCAACCCACCTTGCGCATCGACGGCCTGACTGTGGGCGGCACAGCCTGACAAAGTCCGTCAGAAACTTGTGATACATTGATCGTCATGTCAACGCGTCTCGCCTTTTACTTTTTTTATTTTTGGTTCTCAGTCCCCGGCGGACGAGAGGCAGACGCGTAAACACCCGAACACCTCACACCCAACCGCCGGAGCCTCAAAGCCCGGCGGTTTTTTTTCACCCGAATGCTCATTTTCAAACACAAGGAGTCCTCGATGAATGCCAAAACCACGCTTGATGCCTGGCAGCAGCAACCTGCAGATCGCACTGGCCAGACTGACGACGAACGCATCAAGGACATCACTGTGTTGCCTCCGCCCGAACACCTCATGCGCTTTTTCCCGATCGCCGGCACGGCGGTGGAAAAGCTGATTGCCCACACCCGCAAGACCATTGGTCGTATCCTGCATGGCCAGGATGACCGGTTGCTGGTCATCATCGGCCCCTGCTCGATCCACGATCCTGCCGCTGCACTGGAGTACGCGCGTCGCCTCAAGCCCCTGCGCGAAAAATACGCGGGCACCCTCGAGGTGGTCATGCGCGTGTACTTCGAAAAGCCCCGCACCACCGTCGGCTGGAAGGGTCTGATCAACGACCCCTACCTCGACGAGAGCTACCGCATCGACGAAGGCCTGCGCATTGCCCGCCAGCTGCTCATCGAGATCAACCGTGCCGGCCTGCCGGCGGCCAGCGAATTTCTGGACGTGATCTCGCCGCAGTACATCGGCGACCTGATCAGCTGGGGGGCCATTGGTGCGCGCACCACCGAGAGCCAGGTCCACCGCGAACTGGCCTCGGGCCTGTCAGCGCCGATCGGCTTCAAGAACGGCACCGACGGCAACATCAAGATTGCCACCGACGCTATCCAGGCGGCCGCGCGCGGCCACCACTTCCTGTCGGTGCACAAGAACGGCCAGGTCGCCATCGTGCAGACCCAGGGCAACAAAGATTGCCACGTCATCCTGCGCGGCGGTAAGGCACCGAACTATGACGCCGAAAGTGTGGCCGCAGCCTGCAAGGAGCTCGAAGCGTCCAAATTGCCCGCCACGCTGATGGTGGACTTCAGCCATGCCAACAGCTCCAAGCAGCACAAGAAGCAAGTCGACGTGGCCAAGGACATTGCCGGCCAGATTGCAGGCGGTTCGCGTCAGGTGTTTGGCGTGATGGTGGAAAGCCACATCCACGAAGGTGCGCAGAAATTCACGCCCGGCAAAGACGATGTAGGTGCATTGGAGTACGGCAAAAGCATTACCGATGCCTGCATTGGTTGGGATGACAGCGAACAGGTGCTGCAGATCCTGTCGGACGCCATCCTGGCGCGACGCAAGACCTGAGTCACTGTTTCTCGTTTCACAAGCCCGCAGCAGCGGGCTTTTTTGTGCCTTGCACGTGCTTTTCCGAGGGTGTGCTTGTCGCCGAACGGACAGGGATATGGTGTAAACCATAGGTCCATATATATTTCATTGGGCCATGATGTACATGCTGTAAACCTTTGAACGTTAACCCTCTACAGGAGACAAGCATGGAAAGTCCATCCAAGACCGTTGTGACCGAACAGGCCCAAGAGCCCTCGCGTCGTAAGTTTTTGAACCGCGCTGGTGCCGGCGTTGCGGGCGCTGCCGGTGCCGCCATCACGGGCTTCCCGATGATTGCGGTGGCGCAGTCGCCCATCGTGCTTAAAATGCAGGGCGCCTGGGGCGCCAAAGACGTCTTTAACGAGATGGCTGAGCAATATGTTCAGCGTGTCAACGAGATGGCCGGTGGCCGTCTGCGCATTGACTACCTCGTGGCAGGTTCGGTGGTCAAACCTTTTGAGGTGATGGAAGCCACCTCCAAAGGGGTGATCGATGCGGGTCACCAAGTGGCGGTGTACTGGTACGGCAAGAGCAAGGTGGCTTCCTTGTTCGGTTCCGGCCCGATCACAGGTTGTGATGCCAACCAGAACCTGGCCTGGATCCACCGTGAAGGCCATGTCTTCTATGACGAGCTGATGCAAAAAATTGGTCTGAACGTGATGGGCTTTTTCGCCATGCCCATGCCCACGCAGCCGCTGGGTTGGTTCAAGAAGCCAATCGCTAGCGCCAAGGAGCTCAAAGGCCTGAAGTACCGCACCGTCGGTCTGGCCGCCGACCTGATGCAGGAGCTGGGGACCAAGGTTACGCAGTTGCCCGGTGGCGAAATCGTGCCGGCCATGGAGCGTGGTGTGATTGAGGCCTTTGAGTTCAACAACCCCACCTCGGACCGTCGCTTTGGTGCACAGGACGTGGCCAAGAACTACATGATGGGCAGCTACCACCAGGCCATGGAATTCTTTGAAATTGTGTTCAACAAGAAGAAATTCCAGTCGTTGCCCAAGGACCTGCAGGCGATCCTGCGCTACGGCACCGAGGCTGCATCGACCGCTAACTACGCCTTGGCCATGGACAACTATTCCAAAGATCTGCTGGAGCTGCGTGACAAGGACAAGGTCAAGATCATCCGCACGCCTAAGGACGTCTTTGATGCCCAGATTGCAGCTTGGGACAAGGTGGTCAAGCGCCTGACCGACGAGGACCCCTTCTTCAAGAAAGTCTGGGAATCCCAAAAGGCGTGGGGCAAGCGCGTGGGTTACTACCACTTCTTCAACAACGCGGACTACCAGACGGCCTACGAGCATATCCACGGCAAGCTGGGTTTCTGATTCGGGTTTTGTGCTTCACAGGCAGGGGAGGGACTCCCCTGCCATTTTTTCGGAGTGACATCCATGTCTCTTCAGTCTCTACTCCACGGCATTGATCAATTGTCAAAGTCGATCGGCCATGCGTTTGCGTGGTGCATCGTCATTTTGACCCTGGGCACATCCTATGAGGTGTTTGTCCGCTATGTGCTCGACGACCCGACAAGCTGGGCGTTCGACATGAGCAATATTCTTTATGGCGCACTGTTTCTGATGTCGGGTGCCTACGCACTCTCGCGTGGCGCCCATGTTCGCGGCGATGTGTTTTACCGTTTGCTGCCCTCAAGAACGCAGGCCGTGATCGAGCTGGTGCTCTACATCATTTTCTTTTACCCAGGGGTCATGGCCCTGGCTTATTCGGGCTGGTTCTATGCTGAAGATGCGATCCGTATCCGTGAAGTCAGCGTCAACAGCCCCATCGGTGTACCTATCTGGCAGCTCAAGATGGTGATTCCTGCTGCTGGCATTTTGCTGTGCATTCAAGGGTTCGCGGAGGTTTTGCGCTGCCTGATCTGTCTTCGTACAGGCGAGTGGCCGCACCGACTGCATGATGTGGAAGAAATGGAAACCACCATCTTGCAACAAGCGCAAGCCGATCAAAACAACACGGGCGCGGCACATGCCGGCGCTCAACACTGAACAACGGGGAGCGCGCGATGACCGATCCGCAAGTTGCCATCCTGATGCTGGGGGCATTCATTTTTATCATTTTGCTGGGCTTCCCCATTGCCTTCACCTTGATGGCCATGGGCGTGGGTTTTGGCTACTACGCTTACTTCCAGGTTGGACAAGACTTTTTTGACAACCGGGTGTTTTATTTGCTCACCCAAAACACCTTCAGCGTCATGAACAACGACGTGCTGGTGTCCATACCTTTGTTTCTTTTCATGGGCTATGTGGTGGAACGGGCAAACATTCTGGATCGCCTGTTCAAAAGTCTTCAACTGGCCATGCGCGCCGTGCCAGGCGCTATGGCCGTGGCGGCACTGATCACCTGTGCGCTTTTTGCCACGGCAACAGGCATTGTGGGGGCGGTGGTAACGCTGATGGGTCTGCTGGCTTTCCCGGCCATGCTCAAAGCAGGTTATGACCAGAAATTGTCGGCCGGCGTGATTGCGGCTGGCGGTACCTTGGGTATCTTGATTCCGCCCTCGATCATGCTGATCGTCTATGGCGCTACATCGGCCATTTCGGTGGTCAAGCTGTACGCAGCTGCGATCATTCCCGGCATGATGCTGGCGGCCCTGTACATGATCTACGTGGTCACACGGGTGGTGCTCAACCCCTCGCTGGCCCCCAAGCTGCCCAAGGAGGAAACCGAAGGC
>JALRIL010000195.1 GCA_023255445.1 Limnohabitans sp.
AGATTATTACAATTAGGCATGAAAACTAATTTCAAGGTAAAGGAAAATCCACTACCTTGGTTAGAATGGGTTCTTAACGGTGCAGATCATACCAACTTCTTCGAGAATCGTGTTACTGAATACGAAGTTGCTGGTCTTGAATGGCTCGCCAAGGTGCAGGGATCGCTGGTGCTGAAAGAATGAAAAGTCCACCCAGGTGTCGGTCGACCGCCCCTCGTCACAGCCGAGGATGTCGCGGTAAAACGCGCGTGCTTGATCCAAGTTGGTCACGTTGAATGCGAGGTGAAATAGGGCTTGCATGTTTGGCGGTTATGAGAGGTTGTGTAGCGGCGCTTGGGCTTGACGTAGGCGATTTAAAAACCAAACTCCCATCATCAAGATAGCCGCAGTCATCCAGAGGGCGCCATGATAACTGCCTGTGGCATCGACCGCGTAGGCGGTGAGGGCGGGGCCTGCGATTTGTGCAGTGCCGTACCCTAACGTGAGCTGGGCCATAGCCTTACCCGGATTGTTTGGTGAGCGTTTGCCTACAAACGCCAAAGTCATGCTGACAATCCCGATAGCGGTGCCGCCGAACAAGGCTGCCGCCATCAACGCTGGTAACCAGTGATCAGACACCGCTGGCAACACCACGCTGCTTATTTGGCAGGTGTAGGCGGCCATAAGCGCCGGTAACTCGCCGAAACGCCGGGCTACTCGATCCCATAAATAGACCGACGGCGTGGCTGCAATGCCGCATATGAACCAAGCCCACGCGCCCAACCCAGCCAGTGCGGGGACGGCTTCGATGATGGCGACTGTAAATGTGGCGCTGACGACGAACCCGACGCCCGCACAGAAATAAGCGCTCAACATCAGCCATAACCAGGGGCGCGGCGAGCTACTTTGGTGGCTTTGCGTGCCGACGGTGTCGGGCACCGGTGGCCGCCAGCGCCAGGCCGCCAGTGCGCACAACAACGCGATGAGACCAAAACCCAGCCATCGATCAGACCATGTGAGGACTTGGCCTTGAAACCACGCGGCGGCCAAAGCCGAGACCACAATGCCTAGGCCCACGCCCATGAAATGTGCGCCCAACTCCGCACGCTTGCCCGACTTCATCAACCAATTCAAAACCAATCCGGTGCCTAACAGCATGCCTGCGGCGCCACTCACGCCACCGGCAAATCGAACCAATGCCCACCACACGACATGGTCCGAGAAGGCCATGCCGACCGTGCCGAGTACCGCCAACCACAACCCCGCACCGTACAAGCGGTGGCGCAGGCGCGGGCTTTCAATCCGCGCAACCAATAGAGCGCCAACCATATAGCCGATGTAATTTAGCGTCGCCAGCCAGCCGCCAGTTGTGATGCTGAGGTCGGCCTGCGTTTGCATCACTGGGAGCATGGGTGTGTAGGCGAAGCGCGCCATACCCACCGTCAAGATGAGCGAGGCAATCCCGCCTAACCAGACCTGCCAGGCAAGCAAAGGCGGGCGTTCAGAGGCGACTGCATTTTGCATGCCTGAAGCATACGTCATGGCGTGAGCTTGGGGGACGCACCTAGGAGACGTTGCTGCAGATCTGCTTTACCATCAGACAACATCAGTGGGTCACCTCGCACCCTCACCTTCAGGAGACACCATGTCCGACTCGTCTGGATTTACAGCCTTTGTGCCCGGCTTTGATTTCATCAAAAATTTGGGGGAGCAAGCCAGCACGTGGGGACGAACGGCCAGTGCGCAGCCCGCCACTGGCGCGGCGCAAGCCATGCCAGGCATGGCGGCTTGGGTCGCCCCCACTTTTGACGTCGAAGAGCTGGATAAGCGCATCAATGATTTGAAGTCAGTCCAGTTTTGGCTGGAGCAAAATGCGCGTGCGCTGGCGGCCACCATCCAAGCCCTTGAGGTCCAAAAGATGACGCTCTCCACGCTGAAAAACATGGATATGGGTTTGGATGACGCCGTTAAAGCCATGCAAGCCAACCCAGCCGATTTATGGCGCAGCTGGCAAACCGGGGCGGGCGCCGCTAACACGGCATCCGCAGCGGCCCCTGAGCCCGCACCTGCGCAAGAAGCCACCACGCAAAAGGCAGCACCCGTTGATCCCATGCAATGGTGGGGGGCGCTCAGTGAGCAGTTTCAAACCATCGCGCAGAACGCTGCAAATGAGATCGCCAAAGCCAGCGAGCAGGCCGAAAAAATGATGGCCACGGCAGCGCAGCCAGTAGCCAAAAAGGCAGGCAGTGCAAAAAAGGCCAGCAGCACGACAACAGCCGGTCGTGCGAAGGCAAAACCCAAAGCCACTGCCGCGAAAAAAGCCACGGCGCGTACCCGTAAACCTGCTGCCTAACGCCCATGCCCGCTTTTGCACACGCACACGCCGCACACCCACAGTGGGTCATGGCCGCGGCTCTGGTCGTGACGCAGTTGCGCGCACAGCTGACCGCGCCACCCATCAACCGGGCGGACGAAGAGGACATCGCCCTAGGCTTTGTTTATTTCACCGATGCGTATGCGTCGGATGCAAACGACCTACTCAGTTATTTGCGAACAGAGTTACCGTTTGTGCAGCGCTGGGTGGGCAGCGTCGGCATCGGCGTATTGGCCACTGGCGCCGAATACATGGACGAGCCTGCCCTGGCCATCATGTTGTGTGACATTCCGACCGATCAGGTTCAGGTGTTCAGTGGACTGTCACCTTTGGCGCCAACAGGGCAGGGCGCGCTGGGCTGGCCGGTCCAAAGCGCCTGGGTACACGTGGATGGCGCCGCGCCCGAATTGGGTGCACTTATTGAAGAGCTCGCGCAGCGCACGGCGCATAACGTGGTGTTCGGTGGTATCAGCTCCAGTCGCCAGGATGTGGTGCAAATGGCCTACGAAGACAGCGGCCACTTGGGCGTGGACCTGCCCCAAGGTGGCGTTCTGTTAGGTGGCTTAAGTGGTTTGGCATTTGGCCCGGACGTGTTGGTTCGCTCCCGCGTGACGCAGGGTTGTGACGCGAAAAAGTGTATATAAATCATAGTGTTACGTTGTTCGTTGTCAGCATGTTCCGTTGTTCCGTGTTTTATACGACCTCGCCAAAGTCGCCTTCGAACTGGAAAAGACAGCTTATTAACACTGTTAACCACTTCAAAGAACGGCGTAGCCTTATATATATATTGGAACATGGAACAAATCATATAAAAGTACCGATTTCTCCTTATAAATCAACAACTTAGCGTGTTCCAGTGCGATGGAACAGACTGGAACACGCGGAACATGGCTATACATCGATGGGCAGTGGGTCGAAGGGCGCGGCGATAAGGCCATCGCAGTTGA
>JALRIL010000043.1 GCA_023255445.1 Limnohabitans sp.
CCTGGTAGTTGCCGTCAAAGAACACCCACTGGCTGTCGCCTTCGGCGGCCAGGATGTGGGTGGCGATGCGGTCCAGGAACCAGCGGTCGTGGCTGATCACCATGACCGAGCCGGCGAATTCCAGCAACGCGTCTTCCAGAGCGCGCAAGGTTTCCACGTCGAGGTCGTTGGACGGTTCGTCCAGCAGCAGCACGTTGCCGCCCTGCATCAAGGTCTTGGCCAGGTGCAGACGGCCACGCTCACCACCGGAGAGCATGCCGACTTTCTTTTGCTGGTCGCCCCCGCCGAAGTTGAAGCGACCGCAGTACGCACGGCTGGGCATCTGGAACTTACCCACGGTGATGATGTCCAGACCACCCGAGATGTCTTCCCAGACGGTCTTGTCGTTGGCCAGGTCGTCACGGTTCTGGTCAACAAAAGCCATCTTCACGGTCTGGCCGATGTGCACTTCGCCGCTGTCGGGCGTTTCCTTGCCCGAGATCAGCTTGAACAGGGTCGACTTGCCGGCGCCGTTGGGGCCAATGATGCCGACAATGGCGCCCGCAGGCACCTTGAAGCTCAGGTTGTCGATCAGCAAGCGGTCACCAAAGGACTTGCTGACGTTCTTGAACTCGAACACGTCGTTGCCCAGACGCTCGGCCACCGGGATAAAGATTTCGTTGGTTTCGTTGCGCTTTTGGTACTCGTAGTCGCTCAGCTCTTCGATGCGGGCCAGACGGGCCTTGCTTTTGGCCTGGCGACCCTTGGGATTCTGGCGCGCCCACTCCAGTTCCTTCTTCATGGCCTTGGTGCGAGCGTCTTCTGTGCGCTGTTCCTGCTCCAGACGGGCTTCTTTCTGTTCCAGCCAGGTGGAGTAGTTGCCCTTGTAGGGAATGCCGTGGCCGCGGTCGAGTTCAAGAATCCACTCGGCGGCGTTGTCCAGGAAGTAACGGTCGTGGGTGATGGCCACCACGGTGCCCGAAAAACGCGAGAGGAACTGCTCGAGCCAGTCCACTGACTCGGCATCCAGGTGGTTGGTCGGCTCGTCGAGCAGCAGCATGTCAGGCTTGCTCAGCAGCAGGCGGCACAGGGCCACACGGCGCTTTTCACCACCGGACAGGTTCTTGATGACGGCGTCCCAGGGCGGCAGGCGCAGGGCGTCGGCGGCGATTTCCAGCAGGTGTTCGGGGTCGCCCTCGGCGCCAGCGGCAGAGATGACGGCTTCGAGCTGGGCCTGTTCGGCAGCCAGGGCGTCAAAGTCGGCGTCTTCTTCGGCGTAGGCGGCGTACACCTCTTCCAGGCGCTGCTTGGCAGCAGCCACTTCGCCCATGCCGCTTTCGACCGACTGGCGCACGGTGTGCTCAGGGTCCAGCTGGGGCTCCTGAGGCAGGTACCCGATCTTCAGGCCCGCCATCGGGATGGCTTCGCCCTCGATGTCCTTGTCGATGCCGGCCATGATCTTGAGCAGCGTGGACTTGCCCGAGCCATTGAGGCCCAGCACGCCAATCTTGGCGCCAGGGAAGAAGGAGAGCGAAATATCTTTAAGAATTTGGCGCTTGGGCGGCACGATCTTGCCGACCCGGTTCATCGAGAAAACGTATTGAGCCATTTGGAAACCTTGGAAACCCTGAAATATCTGATCAACCGTTGATTATCCCAGAGGCTTGAAACGCCCATGCACGCATCATGGCAGCACCAGCTGCGACACCTGCCCCGGTCGCCCCGAGAACTGAACCCTGCTGTCCAGCGCCTCGAGGGTGACGCGTGCATTGCGTCCACCGTACACCTCGACCTTGAGCCATTGACATTCGGCAACCAGCGCCTCTTGGCTTGGCAGCGAGCACCACCAGGCGCGGCTCTCGCCGTCCCATCGGTAACCGCGTGCCTTGAGCTTGTCTTTGGTCTCGAAGGGCGATCCGGTGGCCATCAATTTGTAGCGTGTGCCCTGCGCGCCTTCCACCAAAGTGCGCAAGCCTGTGCGACCATCAGACAAAGGCTGGGCCAGCACCTGCAACAGAGCATGGCAATCGGTCAAGGCGCGATGGGCGTCGTAAAACCAGCCCCGTTCGCTGGCCAGGTACTCCAGCTTGGCCGAACCGCTGCCCTCGGTTTTCCAGTTGATGCCGGCAAACGAACAGTTCCAGGCTTGTTGCGCAAATACAGGCAGACGCGCTTCGACAAAGGGACGATCAAAGGCTGCGTTGTGCGCCACGATCACATCTGCCTGCTGGACCATGGCGATGACTTGCGCATCGTCAATGCGCTGGCCCCGCACCATGTCGTCGGTGATACCGGTGATGGCCGTGATGGCCGCAGGAATGGGCCGGCCTGGATCCTCAAACGATTCGAACACCGTCACGGGGCCTACAGGCAAGCCGCTTTCCCGATCCACCAGCACCGACAGCATGGCCAGTTCAATGATGTCTTCCTGGCGTGCATCCAGGCCGGTGGTTTCGGTATCCAGGATCAGAACCCTGACTGTGGCTGCGTCTTTGGACATCGGCCAGTCATAGCGGGGCACCAGGCGGCGCAGCACACGATAGTCCGGATGCGCATCCAGCAACGCGGCGCAGGTTTCGGGATCGGTGGTTTGGGGCTGATCGGCAGACTGCGCATCCCAATCGCCCAAGCTCAACTGATGGTTCACGTTCATGGCCGCATTATTCCTCAGCACACCGGCTGCGTACGACGACTGCTTTGTGTGAGACAATACATCTGTTGTCGCCACCAGTTGCCACAACATCAGCATTTTGCTGGGGCCTGACCCGGACACTCGTGCCGCGGTAAACAAGCCCACTCCCTTGAGTCAGACCGACCTCAACTGGCTGCAGTCCCGTACTGCGGATTTGGACGGTCTCCTGCGCCAGTGCGGCGCTCCATCCATGAACTTTGAAGAATTGAATCTGGCTGCGGCCATCGTGCAAGCCGTGCGTGAGCAAGGCTATGAAACCCCCACGCCCATCCAGGCCCAGGCCATCCCGGCCGTGCTGGCGGGACACGACCTGCTCGCTGGCGCCCAAACCGGCACCGGCAAAACTGCAGCGTTTACCTTGCCCGTGCTGCACAAACTCAGCCAGGTCGAGGCGGGCAGCAACCGCTTTGGCGGCAAAGCCATCCGTGCCCTGGTGCTCACCCCCACGCGCGAACTGGCCGCCCAGGTCGAAGAGTCTGTGCGTGACTACGGCAAATACCTGCAACTGAACTCGGCCGTCATTTTTGGTGGTGTGGGCATGAACCCGCAAATCAACCGCGTTAAAAAAGGCGTGGACATTCTGGTCGCCACCCCCGGTCGTCTGCTGGACCTTCAAGGCCAGGGCCATCTGGACCTGTCCACTGTCGAAATCCTGATCCTGGACGAAGCCGACCGCATGCTGGACATGGGCTTCATCCACGACGTCAAGAAAGTGCTGGCCCTGCTGCCCAAGGACAAGCAAAGCCTGCTGTTTTCGGCCACTTTCAGCGACGAAATCCGCGACCTGGCCAATGGCTTACTCAAAGACCCGCAAAGCATTCAGGTCACCCCGCGCAACACCACGGTCCAACGCATCACCCAGGTGATCCACCCCGTAGGACGCGCCAAGAAAAAAGAAGCGCTGCTGCACATCATTCAGCAGCACAACTGGAGCCAGGTGCTGGTGTTCACCCGCACCAAATTCGGCGCCAACAACGTCGCTGACTACTTGACCAAAAACGGTGTCAAGGCCATGGCGCTGCACGGCAACAAGAGTCAAAGCGCCCGTACGCAAGCACTGGCCGGCTTCAAGAGCGGTGACATCCGCGCCCTGGTGGCCACCGACATTGCTGCACGCGGCATCGACATCGAAGACTTGCCGCACGTGGTCAACTACGAGATCCCCAACATTTCGGAAGACTATGTGCACCGCATAGGCCGTACTGGGCGCGCGGGCAACAGCGGTGAAGCCGTCAACCTGGTCTGCATGGACGAGGAAGGCTTCATGATGGAGATCGAGCGTTTCACCAAGCAGCAAATCCCCGTGCAATTGCTCGAGGGCTTTGGTCCTGCGCCTGACGAACGGGCAGAACCTATTGCCATGGGTCGCCAGACGCTTTGGGGTGGCGCAGGCAAACCGCCCAGCCGCGACGTCATGGCCGCTGCCGCCAAGGCAGCGCGTCAGGAAATGATGAGCCGCATTCGCGAGAAAAAATCCAGCGAAGGCGGTCGTCCACCCCGTGGTGAAGGCGCAGAAGGCGATGGCCAGCAAGCCCGTGGCCCGCGCCCCGCGCGTCATGGCAACCAGCCATCACGCCGTCATGGTGAAGGTGGTCAGGGTCAAGGCCAACGCCAAGACCGGCCACAACATGCTCGCGGTCCGCGCCCTGAAGGTCAAGGACAGGGCAACAACGGTCAGCGTCGTGACCGCGATCAAAACCGTGATCGCCGTCCTCGTGACAACGACGAGCTGCCACGCCACATCGACCCGCTCAAAACCACCCAATTTGCCAAGCTGGACTTGCCCCGACGCAAGCCCGTCAAGAGCAGTGGCCAGCCCGACCCAACCCGCACCAGCATTGACAGCCTAGCCGCAGGTGGCAAACGCCACGGAGGCGGCGGCTACGGTGGCGGTGGCAACCGTGGTGGCGGCCGGTTCCGCTAAACAAGCTAAGTATGAAAGCCCGCCGATGCGGGCTTTCGTCATTCAGGTCGTCTTAGCCGCGCACAAACACTGTCACCAAGGGCTCCTCACCCAACTGGCGACTGCAGTGGCCGTGCCATGCAGGATCAAACGTTGCACCCTCGGGCAGCACATCAGCCGAATAAAAATGTTGACCCGGGCCAAACACACGCACGCTGCCGTCCTGCAAACCGATTTCCATCTGGCCTTGCAACACAAACAACCATTGCGCAATACCCGTGCAATGGAACTGGCTGCGAAATCCAACCGGGCTCATACGCAGCTGCAAGCCCTCAGCCGCCTGCCAGCTTGAAAGCTGGCTCATGGGCGTACCCTCGGTCAACGGCACCTGCTCTTCGCGAAATCGCGCGCGACCATCGGTATCGGTGTAGAGAACCACTTTGGTGAACGTTGACATGAACATCCTTTTAGAGAGTCAAAAACCTGTTGTGATGGCGCCGATCACGGCACCATCATCGTCGAGCACAGCCATCCAAGGCCATTTGTCAAAGGTGGTGCACGGGTGCGAAATGCCCAAGGCAATCCGGTCTCCCACCTGAGGAACTGGGCTGTCTGCAGGCACATGCATGTGTGCATGCTGATCGCTGAGGGCATGTACCTGCCAATCCATTGGTGCGGGTTGTGTTGCATGCTGACCAGCGCGTGCCCAAAGCAGTGGTTTGGGCAGTTGTTGATCAAACGAGAGATCCCTGCGCCCTGCATTGAGAATCACCAGCCCTGGTTCGGGTACCGACTGCACCAGCGCCCAGACCTGCAAGGCGGGCCGCAAGCCCTCTGACAAGCCTTCGCGTCCAAGTACACGGGTCAGATACTGCGCATAGTGCCCGTGGTCATGGGTGACATAGCACCCCGAGCGCAACACGCCAAGCACAGGGCGAGACAACGAAAGCCCTTGGATCGCCGGCAAGATCAAGTCAAAAATGGCTGAACCGCCTGCGGACAACAGCACGTGTTCCCGACCCCACAGATCCTCACGATCGAGGGCATGCACGACCTCATGGACCCGCCGCACCAGCGCCGTGATGGCCTCGGGCAAAGGGTCTTCCTGAACCTTGGCCAGCCCGCCTTCGTAGCATTCGACGCCGGCCAAACTGCCCACAGCGCTGTTGGCAATCGCTTTAGACAAGGCCAGGGCCTGGGGTGTAGAACGGCATCCCGTGCGAAACCCATCCGTGCCTATTTCCAGCAAAACTGGCCACACCCGCGTGCACGAAGTTCTTAGCGCCCAAGCCTCAATGGCCCGCCATTGCGCCAGCGAGTCCACCAAAAAAAACACTTCCATCTGCGGCCGCTGGGTCAAGAGTCCATCGAGCGACTGCAAATCCGCATCAGCAACCACCTGGTTGGCAATGATGAAGCGCTGTGCGCCCGTCTCCAGTCCCCACTGGAGCTGGTGCACATTGGCAAACGTCAGCCCCCACGCCCCAGCGCGCACCTGCGCCTGCATCAGTTGCGGTGACAAGGTCGTCTTGCCATGCGGGGCCAGGACCACACCTTTACGGTTGGCCCATGCCTGCATCCAGGCCATGTTGTGTGTCAGCGCTGATTGACGCAAGGTGGCCAAGGGCAAAGGCAAGTCTGCGCCCAGCACATGCCAGCCTTGCTGACCCACAGTGTCCAGCGGCACATCCGGGTGCAGCGTCGGAAAACCTTTGAGGCCAGTGTGAAGGCAAAAATCGTGCATGCGTGTCAGGGTCATTGTGTTCAGGCATGATCATGCCTCATGAGATTCCTGCACACCATGCTTCGCGTTGGCAACCTTCAACGCTCGATTGATTTTTACACCCAGGTCCTGGGCATGCAATTGCTACGCACCTCCGAAAACCCCGAGTACAAATACTCGCTGGCGTTTCTTGGTTTTGAAGGCGGCAACCCCGATCAGGCCGAACTGGAACTGACCTACAACTGGGGCGTCGAAAGTTACGAACTGGGCACCGCCTACGGCCACATCGCCTTGGGCGTGGTGGATGCTTATGCGGCATGCGACAAGATCCGCGCCGCAGGCGGACAGGTCACGCGCGAAGCCGGCCCGGTCAAAGGCGGCACCACAGTGATCGCCTTTGTGACCGATCCCGATGGCTACAAAATTGAACTGATCCAGCGCCCTCAACACGCCAGCGGCGGGGGCCTGCGCTGAGCCTACACCCCTGTTGATTTGAGGATTTAACGCGGCAGCTGGGACGCTTCGCGTGCCAGGGCTTCGATGCGCGCCCAGTCTCCTTGAGCCAGGGCGTCAGCAGGCACCAACCAGGAGCCCCCCACGCAGGCCACATTGGGCAGCGCCAGCAGCTCACCCGCATTGCCCGGTGTCACCCCACCAGTAGGACAAAACTTCACGTCAAAAAACGGGCCCGCCCATGCCTTGAGCATCTGGGGCCCGCCGGCCTGCATGGCCGGGAAGAATTTCAGCTCAGTGTAGCCGTCTTCCTGAGCCATCATGATCTCGCTGCCTGTGGCGACGCCCGGCAGCAAAGACAGTCCGTTGTCTCGGCAGGCCTGCCCCACGGCTTTGGTGTAACCCGGGCTGACTGCGAATTGCGCACCGGCCTTGGCTGCAGCGGCTGCATCCGAAGCGCTGCGCACCGTGCCTGCTCCCACCACAGCACCTGGCACCTCTTTGGCAATAGCTTCCATGCACGCCAAGGCCTGCGGCGTTCGTAGCGTTACCTCGAGCATACGGATACCCCCGGCCACCAACGCTCGGGCCATGGGCACGGCATGCGCCACATCGTTGAGAACGATGACCGGAATCACGGGGGCGTCCTGCATCACTTGCAGGGCGGTCAGATTTACAGCCATGTGCAGGCTCCTTCTTCGGCTTTGAGCGCATTGCGGCGCATATTGGCAAACAATTCACGGCCCATGCCCGCGCCGTTGGCAGCGCGCAAGGACTCAGGCATCAAGGCGACGCCACGGGCTTTCCATTCGGCCTCGCTGACCAGCACCTGCAGGGTGCCAGCCACACCATCGAGTCGGATCAGGTCGCCATCTCTGACTTTGGCCAGCGGCCCTCCAGCAGCAGCCTCGGGTGAGACATGGATGGCAGCAGGCACTTTGCCCGAGGCACCGCTCATGCGGCCATCGGTCACCAGCGCCACCTTGAAGCCCTTGCCCTGCAAGACCGCCAGCGGCGGTGTGAGCTTGTGCAGCTCCGGCATACCGTTGGCCTGTGGGCCCTGCCAGCGCACCACGCAGACCAGGTCACGCTCGAGCTCACCGGCCTTGAACGCGTCATGCAGCGCTTCCTGCGAATCAAACACGCGCGCAGGGGCTTCGATGACATGGTTCGTCTCTGGCACCGCCGAAATCTTGATCACACTGCGGCCCAGATTGCCTTGCAACAATTTCAGACCGCCAGTAGCGCTGAAGGGGTTGGACGCAGGACGCACCACACTCTCGTCCTTGCTGGCACCCAGTTCCTGCCAGACCAGCTGATCGCCCTGCAGCACCGGGGCGCGGGTGAACTCGCGGATACCTCCGGCACGTACGGTCAACACGTCTTCGTGCATCAGGCCTGCATCGAGCAGTTCGCGAATCACAAAGCCCGGGCCACCTGCGGCCTGGAACTGGTTCACATCAGCGCTGCCGTTGGGGTAGACCCGCGAGAGCAGCGGCACCACATCCGACAAGGCCGAAAAGTCGTCCCAGTCAATCACGATACCTGCCGCGCGCGCTACAGCCACCCAATGGATCAAATGGTTGGTCGAGCCGCCTGTGGCCAGCAAAGCCACCATGGCGTTGACGATGCAACGCTCATCGACCACTTTGCCAATGGGCGCGGGCTTGGCCAGTACGGTGCGCACGGCTTCGCGCGTCAATGCCGCGCGAGCCCCCTCGCCCGGGTGAATGAAAGCGGTGCCCGGCACATGCAGGCCCATGGCCTCCAAAAGCATCTGGTTGCTGTTGGCCGTGCCATAAAACGTACAGGTGCCTTCGCCCTGATAGGCCGCAGACTCGGCCGCCAACAACTCTTCGCGGCCAACTTGCCCCAGTGCCGCTTGTTCGCGGACCTTAGCCTTGTCACTGTTGGACAGGCCACTGCTCATGGGTCCAGCCGGCACAAACACGGTGGGCAGATGACCAAACTGCAGTGCACCGATCAGCAGGCCTGGCACGATTTTGTCGCACACGCCCAGCATCAGCGCCACATCAAACACATCGTGGCTGAGCGACACCGCCGTGGCCATGGCAATCACATCTCGGCTGAACAAGCTCAGCTCCATGCCTGGCGTGCCTTGGGTTACGCCATCGCACATGGCAGGCACGCCACCGGCCACCTGTGCAGTGGCGCCCAGCTTGCGGGCTTCGTCCTTGATGAGGTCGGGGTAATGCTGCAGCGGCGCATGGGCCGAGAGCATGTCGTTGTAAGCATTGACAACGCCAATGTGGGGCGCACGGGACGCCACCACCTGAATGCTGCTCAGGCCGCTGGCTTTGTGCTTGTCGGCATCCGGCATGGCTGCAAAAGCGTGAGCGACGTTGGCACAGCCTAAACGCTGCGCACCCGGTGTACGCGACGCGTAGCTTTCAAGTTGCGCCAAATAAGCTTGGCGGGTGGGCTGGCTGCGCTTGGCAATGCGCTCGGTCACAGCCAGCAATGTCGGATGCAAACTCATGAAGGGGAACCTTGTTGGTAACAAAATTACAAAACCGATGGTAACCGGTTTCCTTCATGAGAGAAAGGCGTGCAGGTTACAGGTGAGGTACGAATTGCCCAGCCTGACTGCATCCCCCCCTAACGCGCCAGGTTTACTGGATCGCGACTTCCACGCGCCGGGCTTCGGCAAGTGCACCCTCAGTGGTCGGGATGCTCTCAGGCTTGACCAGCTCCATGGCAGCGTCAGGCACCCCCAAACGGATCAAGGCAGCGCGAACGGCTTGTGCTCGTTGCGCAGCCAACACCGCATTGGTTTGCGGTGAACCTGTGCTGTCATGGAAACCGCTGATCCTCAGTGTTTTGCCAGCCTGGCCGGCTTGAACCACGGATTGCAAGGCTTCGTCTGCGCCTTGAGCCAGCTGTGCGCTGCCCGAGGCAAAGTAGAACTTGACCACGCCGTCCACCACACGCACGGCGCTCTCGTCATCCTTGAGCACAAGGGTTTCAGTCGCCGCGTCCAGAGGTTGTGCCGGTACAGGCACGGTCACCACCGGCATTTCGGGTGCGGGTTTGGCCCCCATACGTGATACCCCCACCCCAATGGCCAACGCACAGGCCAGAGACACGACAGCAATCAGCACCACGCCGACCACTTTGTTGTGCTGATCATCTTCTTTTTGAATCATTTTGGAATCTCCCTTTGAAAACCTAAGAATTCTAATATCTCATTGAATACCTGCCATGAAATCCACTTTGTCAGTGGTCCAGGCTGAGCCCTGCGGGTGCTGGGTATGATCGATTCAAGGACAATCTGCACCATGAACATCGCCGACCTGCGCAAAAGTTACGAAAAAGCCGAACTCAGTGAACAAGCCTCTCACGCCCAACCCTTGAAACAATTCGAGCAATGGTTTCACGAGGCCCTGAAGTCCGAAGTGCCGGAACCCAACGCCATGACCGTGGCCACTGTCAGCAGCGACTTGCGTCCAAGCACACGAGTGGTGCTGATCAAGGACTTCGACGAGCGCGGTATCGTCTGGTACACCAATTACGCCAGCCGCAAGGGCCAGGAGTTGGGAGGTAACCCTTATGCCGCCCTGCAGTTTCATTGGGTGGAACTGGAGCGGGTCGTGCGCATTGAAGGGCGGGTGGAAAAAGTCAGTGACGCTGAAAGCGACGCCTATTTCCAGAGCCGCCCGCTGGATTCACGCATTGGGGCCTGGGCTTCACCGCAAAGCCAGGTGATCGACAGCCGCACGGTGCTCGTCACCAACGCGGCCAAGTACGGCGCGCAGTTCATGCTGCAGCCGCCTCGCCCCCCGCATTGGGGCGGCTACCGGCTGGTCCCCGACCGTTGGGAGTTCTGGCAAGGCCGTAAAAGCCGCCTGCATGACCGTCTGCGTTACCGATTCGATGCTGGCGAGTGGATCAGGGAGCGACTGGCCCCCTGACAGCCAGTGCCCAGGCATCAATGGGGCAAGAAGGCCAGCGCCAGTGACACGCTAATGGCTGACAACGCCGTGGACAAGGCAACAGCGCCAGTGGTGGCATCCTCTTCCAGCGCGTAGCGCTGGGAGAACAGGAACACATTGGCGCCAATGGGCAACGCAGCCACCACCACCATGAGCGACAGGGGCAAGCCGCGCAACCCCAGCAGCCATCCGATCGTACACATCAACAGCGGATGCACCATGGTTTTGACAGCGGCCACCTTGAGCGCCGTCTTGAGGTGATGCCCCAGAGGAATCTGCGCCAGGCTCACTCCCACAAGAAGCAAGGCAATCGGACCGAAGGCTGCACCCAGCATCTGCAGCGGTTTGTCGATGACCGGGGGCAGCCCCCACCCCGTTTGCGCATAAACCAGACCGAGCAAAATGGGTAAAGGCACGGGATGCAGCAGCGTGCTGCGAATCGCCTGCGCCACCATGCGCCACAGCGGCGCCCTTTGGGCTGAAGCCTGCGCTTGCTGATGCGCGAGTTGCAACTCGATGACCACAGTCGCCACCGTCAGCAGCACCAGCGCGTGCAAGGCAATCAGGGACAGCAGCAGCACCTGACCCTCGTGACCAAATGCCAGCCCCACCAGGGGAATCCCGATCATGACAGTGTTGCTGAACACGCTGCCCAAGGCCAGCACAGAGGCCCGAGGCGTGCGTCCATGCCAATACACACTGGCAAAAAATACCACGCCAACCACCACGAAGTATTGAAACACCGGGCGCATGTCCAGACGCTCCAGGTGCACGCTGCTCATGGTGCGAAACAACAAGGCTTGTGTCAGCACCAGAAAGACCAGGTTGGACAGGTCCTTGACGGCTTCCGGCCGCACCCATCGAAAACGTCCTGCCCCAAAACCCACCAGGATGAGGAGGGCCACCGGCAGCAAGGCCGAGATCACGGGATGGTCAAAATTCATGCGCCGATTATCGGTGGGGGCCGATCATGCGCGCAGCCATTGGCTGAAGGTCTTGCGGAACTTTTCAACCTTGGGTGCCGCCACGGCCTGGCAATAGCCGTGGCCAGGGTGGCGCTCGAAAAAGTCCTGGTGATAGGCTTCGGCAGCATGGTAGTTGCGCAGGGGCTCCAGCTCGGTGACCACCGGCTGGTCCAACTGATGCTGAACCTCGGCCAGAACCTCTCTCGCCACGACTGCCTGGTCAACCTGGGTGAAATAAATGCCGCTGCGGTACTGCGTGCCCACATCATGCCCCTGGCGATTGAGCGTGGTCGGATCGTGGATGAGAAAGAAGATTTCCAACAATTGACGCACACCGATCTGCTGCGGGTCGTACATCAGCTTGACCACCTCGTTGTAGCCGGTCAAGCCGGTGCAGACTTCGTCGTAGGTGGGAGCCTCGGTGTGACCATTGGCATAGCCAGACTCCACATCCAGCACACCTTTGACCCGTACATACACCGCCTCGGTGCACCAGAAGCAGCCCCCGCCAAGGACCAGGGTTTGCGTTGTGGATGAAGTAGTCATGGCGACATCTTGCCGTAAATGACCGCAAAGAACGCTTCATAATATTCAAAACCCTTCAAGAGACTCCACCATGGCGACCCACAAGAACACCTTCAATTGGGAAGACCCCTTCAACCTCAGCGCACAGCTGACCGATGACGAGCGGCAGGTGCAGGAAGCCGCCCGCGCCTATTGCCAGGAACGCCTGTTGCCCCGGGTGAAAGACGCCTTTTTGAACGAGACCACCGATGTGGCCATCTTCCGCGAGATGGGCGAGCTGGGCCTTTTGGGGGCCACCATCCCCGAGCAATATGGCGGCGCGGGCCTCAACTACGTCTGCTACGGCCTGGTGGCACGCGAAGTCGAACGCGTGGACTCAGGCTACCGTTCCATGATGAGCGTGCAGTCTTCTTTGGTGATGTTGCCCATCAACGACTTTGGCTCCGAAGCCCAAAAGCAAAAATACCTGCCCAAGCTGGCGCGTGGTGAGTGGATCGGCTGCTTTGGCCTGACCGAACCCAACCACGGCTCCGACCCCGGCAGCATGATCACCCGCGCCAAAAAGGTGGACGGCGGCTACAGCATCAGCGGTGCCAAGATGTGGATCACCAACAGCCCGATCGCCGACGTGTTT
>JALRIL010000113.1 GCA_023255445.1 Limnohabitans sp.
CACCGACTTGGGGGCGACGAGAGAGGTAGACATGTGTTGGCGCCCTGTTTATTTCCAAAGGTTCCAGGACGTTTGCATCACACCACCCACGACGAGCAGCCAGACCAAAGTCACAGGAATGAAAATCTTCCAGCCCAGACGCATGATCTGGTCATAACGGAAGCGCGGGAAGGTGGCACGGATCCAGATGAACATGGACACGACCAGGAAAGTTTTCAGGCCCAGCCAGATCCATCCGGGGATCCAGTTGAACAAGGCGCTGTCGATGGGCGACAACCAGCCGCCCAGGAACATGATCACGGCCAGGATGGACACGAGCCACATGCTGGCATATTCGGCCAGGAAGAAGATCGCAAAGCCCATGCCCGAGTACTCGACCATGTGACCGGCCACGATTTCGGCTTCGCCTTCGACCACGTCAAAGGGGTGACGGTTGGTTTCGGCCACGCCAGAGATCAGGTAGACCATGAAGATCGGCAACAAAGGCAGCCAGTTCCAGGACAGGAAGTTCAGGCCCATGTCGGCGAACTGCCCCTTTTGCTGACCCAACACGATGTCCGTGAGGTTCATGCTGCCGGAGACCATCAGCACCACCAGGAAACAGAAGCCCATGGCGATTTCGTAACTGACCATCTGGGCCGAAGCACGCAGCGCGCCCAGGAAGGCGTACTTGGAATTGGAAGCCCAACCCGCGATGATCACGCCATAGACCTCGATCGAGGTGATGGCCATCACCAGCAGCAAACCCGCATTCAGGTTGGTCAGCGCCACTTCGGGACCGAAGGGAATCGCCACCCAGGCGGCCAGCGCAGGCATGATGGCCATGACCGGACCCAGACGGAACAATCCCTGGCTGGCTGCCGTGGGGTTGATCAGCTCCTTGGTCAAGAGCTTGAGCGCATCGGCGATCGGTTGCAACAAACCAAAAGGACCCACGCGGTTGGGACCCATGCGCACTTGCATGAAGCCCAGCAGCTTGCGCTCCCACAGCGTCAGGTAAGCTACAGCACCCATCAGCGGGGCCAGCACGGCCACGATCTTGAGCAGGATCCAGATCACCGGCCAGGCCATCGTAGTCCACCAGGCATCGGCCAGCAGGTTCAGGCCGGCGTTATACAGCGCGTCGATCATGCGACCTCCTTGCGGGCGTCAGCGGTTTGCTGCAGCGAGGCAGCACGGCGGACGATGCCGTCGAGTTGGTAAATGGCAGCCACCACAGGCTCGCTGACCGAGCCCCCCAGACGCACATCGGTGCGGACGGCATTGGACAACTGCAATGGCTGAGCGGTGGCTTTGGCCAGCACCTCTTGCGAGGTTTCGAAATTGAAGCCGGGAACGTCGAGCAAATTACCCAGCACGCGCAGCACTTTCCAGGCCGGACGGGTCTCACCACGCGGCTTGACCACGGCATGGAAGCTCTGCAGACGACCTTCGGCATTGACGAAGCTGCCCGAAGTTTCAGTCCATGGCGCAATGGGCAACAGCACGTCGCTGAAAGCCATGTTGGCCTTGAACGGGCTGAGCGTGACGACCATTTCGGCCTTGTCCAGCGCAGCCACGGCAGCAGCGCCTGCAGCGGTGTCGAACTCGGGTTCGGTGTTCAGCAGGATCGCTGCCTTGAGGCTGCCATCGAGCATTTGAGCGGCGTTCTTGCCGCCAGACTGCGGCTGGGCTTTGGCCCACTGCACGCCCACGGTGTTGGCAGCCTCGGTCAGGTAGCCCACGCTGGCGCCGGTCTGCTCGCCAATCCAGTTGGCCAGGGCCAGCAGGCTCGATGCATTGGCGTGGTGCGCGGCGCCGTTGCCCAGCAACACGGCTTTGCGCTCGCCGCCCAGCAGAGACTTGGCAATCGCTTTGCCTTGTTCGGACGCTTCACCCGCCACAGGGGCAGTCACGCCTTTTTCGACGGCAATGGCCGCGGCGACATCGGCCAGGGCCAAGGCCCAGTCAGAGGCCTCGCTCACCACCGCCGTGCTCAGGGGCATGGCCCAGGCATCGGCCTTGGCCAATTGCTTGGCCGAGACGATGGCATTGACCTGTGCACCCTGGCGAGCAGCCTGGCGAATGCGTTGTGCAAACAGCGGGTGGTCTTTACGCAGGTTTGAACCCACAACCAGCACGCGTTGGAGGGTGGACAGAGATGCAATGCTTGTACCCAGCCACTGCACGCCCTCACCCACCATGAATTCAGAACGGCGCAGACGCGCATCGATGTTGTCCGAGCCCAAGGCGCGCAGCAGGTTGCCGGCCAGGTAAGCCTCTTCAACTGTGCTGCTGGGGCTGACCAACGCACCGATGCTGGACGCACCGTGGTCACGCTGGATGTTTTTCAGGCCATTGGCCACGTATTCCAGCGCGGTCTGCCAGTCGACTTCTTTCCACTGGCCTCCCTGCTTGATCATGGGCGCGGTCAGGCGCTCATCGCCATTGAGGGCTTCGTAAGAGAAGCGATCGCGGTCAGCAATCCAGCACTCGTTGACCTCTTCGTTTTCGAGCGGCACCACGCGCATGACCTGGTTGTTCTTGACCTGCACAATCAGGTTGGCACCCGACGAGTCGTGGGCAGCCACCGATTTGCGGCGCGACAGTTCCCAGGTACGGGCGCTGTAGCGGAAGGGCTTGCTGGTCAGCGCCCCCACCGGGCAAATGTCGATCATGTTGCCCGAGAGTTCGGAATCGACCGTTGCACCCAGGAAAGTTTCGATTTCGGAGTGCTCGCCACGGTTGGACATGCCCAGCTCCATCTGGCCCGCGATTTCCTGGCCAAAACGGACGCAACGCGTGCACTGGATGCAGCGGCTCATCTCTTCCATCGAGATCAGCGGGCCAACTTCCTTGTGGAAGACCACGCGCTTTTCTTCTTCGTAGCGCGAGGTGCTGCCGCCGTAACCCACGGCCAGGTCTTGCAACTGGCACTCGCCGCCTTGGTCGCAAATGGGGCAATCGAGCGGATGGTTGATCAGCAAAAACTCCATGACCGACTTTT
>JALRIL010000136.1 GCA_023255445.1 Limnohabitans sp.
ACGGCACAGAGATGAAGCAGGCTGAACAGGAAGGACGCATCACCCGCGTGCCTTACGATCCGTCCACCAAGGTCATCACCGTGCGCACCACCGGCTTTGACGCTGCAGCGACTACCGGTGGTTCTGCGGCTGTTGAGTCGGCCGCCGCTCAGGCCGACAGCGGCAAGAGCAGCTATGTGGGTAGCGAGATCGCCAAGAGCGACCGGCCTGAACTGACGGCCGCCAAGATCATCGTCTCCGGTGGCCGCGCCTTGGGCAGCTCCGAGAAGTTCAACGAAGTGATGACGCCCCTGGCTGACAAACTGGGCGCTGCCATTGGTGCCAGCCGCGCGGCCGTGGACGCGGGCTACGCGCCCAACGACCTGCAGGTCGGCCAGACCGGCAAGATCGTGGCTCCAGAGCTGTATGTGGCTTGCGGTATCTCGGGCGCCATCCAGCATTTGGCGGGCATGAAGGATTCCAAGGTGATCGTTGCCATCAACAAGGACCCCGAGGCCCCCATCTTCAGCGTGGCCGACTTCGGCCTCGAGGCCGATCTGTTCGTGGCTGTGCCTGAACTGACCCAAGCATTGTAAATGGCTGATCGCATCAAAAAGGCCTCCGACAGAGGCCTTTTTTACAAGCCCCAAAAGAACGATTGATAGGAGAAAACCATGAGCTACAACGCACCCCTCAAGGACATGCTGTTCAACATCGAGCATCTGGCACGCATTGACCAGATCGCACAGATTCCTGGCTTCGAAGACGCCGGTCTCGAGACCGCGCAGGCTGTGCTCGAAGAGTGTGCGAAGCTCAACCAGGACGTGATTGCTCCGCTGAACTGGGAGGGTGACAAACATCCATCCTGGCACCACGACGGCAACCAGGTCACCACCACCCCTGGTTTCAAGGACGCTTACAAGCAGTTCACTGAAGGTGGCTGGCAAAGCCTGCAGCATCCGGCCGACTATGGCGGCCAGGGCTTGCCCAAAACCATTGGCGCGGCCTGCGGCGAAATGCTCAACTCGGCCAACATGAGCTTTGCCTTGTGCCCCATGCTGACCGATGGCGCCATCGAAGCCCTGCTGACGGCCGGTTCCGATGACATGAAGGCCAAGTACCTGGAGAAGCTGATCTCGGGCGAATGGACCGGCACCATGAACCTGACTGAGCCGCAGGCCGGCTCCGATCTGGCGGCTGTGCGCACCCGCGCCGAGCCCCAGCCCGACGGCACCTACAAGGTGTTCGGCACCAAGATCTTCATCACCTACGGTGAGCACGACATGGCCGACAACATCATCCATCTGGTGCTCGCCCGTGTGCAGGGCGCACCCGAGGGCGTCAAAGGCATCAGCCTGTTCGTGGTGCCCAAGTTCATGGTCAAGGACGATGGCTCTTTGGGCGAGCGCAACGACGTGCATTGCGTCTCCATCGAACACAAGATGGGCATCAAGGCCAGCCCCACTGCCGTGCTGCAGTATGGCGACCATGGTGGCGCCATCGGCTACCTGGTGGGCGAGGAAAACCGTGGTCTTGAATACATGTTCATCATGATGAACGCGGCTCGTTACGCTGTGGGTGTGCAGGGTATCGCGACCGCCGAGCGCGCCTACCAGAAGGCCGTGCAGTACGCGCGTGACCGTGTGCAGAGCCGGCCGGTCGATGGCAGCTTGCCCAAGGCTGGCCCGATCATTCACCATCCGGACGTGCGCCGCATGCTCATGACCATGCGTGCCTACACCGAAGGCTGCCGAGCCATGGCCACCGTGGCCGCTGCTGCCTATGACGCGGCCCACCACCATCCCGATGCCGAAGTGCGCAAGGACAACCAGGCCTTCTACGAATTCCTCGTGCCGCTGGTCAAGGGCTACAGCACCGAGATGAGCATCGACGTGGCCAGCCTGGGCGTGCAGATCCATGGCGGCATGGGTTTCATCGAGGAAACCGGCTGCGCGCAGTACTACCGCGATGCCAAGATTCTGACCATCTACGAAGGCACGACCGCCATCCAGGCCAATGACCTGGTCGGCCGCAAGACCGCACGCGACGGCGGCCAGACCGCCAAGGCGCTGGCCGCGCAAGTGGCGCAAACCGAAAGCGAATTGGCCGCTTCAGGCAATGCCGACGCACAGGCCGTGGCCCGTCGCCTCAAAGCCGCCCGTGAAGCCTTTGTGGACGTGGTCGACTTTGTGGCGGGCAACACCAAGGCCCACCCCAACGACGTGTTTGCTGGCAGCGTGCCTTACCTCATGCTCACGGGCAACTTGGTGGCCGGTTGGCAAATGGCACGTGCCTTGTTGGTTGCCGAGGCTGAATTGGCCAAGGGCAACGATGCCGTGTTCATGCAATCCAAAATCACCACGGCACGTTTCTATGCCGACCACACCAAGTGGGGCATTAGAGGCTTCACCTCTTTTGCAAACTTCGATACTGCCGACATCGTGATCACTACCGAGGGCATCTCCAGAAACTCACTTGCAACCCTCAAGCAAAACGTCAAGGACGTTCGGGTAGCTAGCGCGAGCTAAGTTGCAAGGAGTAGAGGTGGGAGCCAATCGGCCT
>JALRIL010000167.1 GCA_023255445.1 Limnohabitans sp.
CAAAGTGTGGAATGCCTGGAAAGGCAAGCTGCTCGAAGACTTGTACAAGCTCACCCTGCGCGTGCTGGGCGGACGTGCCCCGGACGCCTTGGCACTGGTGGAGTCGCGCAAGCGCGATGCGCTGGTGGAGCTGGCCCGCCACGCCCAACCGCATGAGGGCCATAAAGCCTTGTGGGACATTCTGGACGTGAGCTATTTCATGCGCCACGACGCATCGGACATTGCCTGGCACACGCGCCAGCTCTCCCGCGTGGTGGCCAAGGTGGGTGGGGTCGAGCCGCAAACCACAGTACGCGCCCGCCTCTCGCCCGTCGGCGAAGGCTTGCAAGTGCTGGTGTTCACGCCTGACCAGCCCGATTTGTTTGCCCGCATCTGCGGCCACTTTGACCAGGCTGGCTTCAGCATTCTGGACGCCAAAATCCACACTGCCCGCAACGGCTGGGCGCTGGACACGTTCCAGATTGTCACGCCCACGCTGTCAGAGCACTACCGCGAACTTGTCAACATGGTGGAAACCGGCCTGAGCCACACCCTCAGCCACAGTGGTCCCCTGCCCGCCCCGGTCAAAGGCAGGCTCTCACGGCGGGTCAAGAGCTTTCCAATGGCCCCCCGCGTCAGCCTCAAACCCGACGACAAAGCCCAAAACTGGCTCCTGTCCGTTTCAGCCAGCGACCGCATGGGTTTGCTCTACAGCATTGCCCGCGTGCTGGCCAAACATCGCATCAGCATGCAACTGGCCAAGATCAGCACCTTGGGTGAACGTGTGGAAGACACCTTTTTGCTCCGTGGCGAGGCGTTACAACACAACAAGGCGCAACTGGAAATCGAGACTGAATTGCTCGAGGCATTGCAATCTGACTGACACTGCCTTTTTATTTTTGACGACGCGGTGGCAAACCGGTGTGCTGTGTAAGCATGGCCCCTTGACGAGGAACCAGCGAGGGTTTTTTGAGACGGGTTGAGGGCTTGGCCTTGGCCACCGTTGTACCCTGCCCTTTGCCCACACCTGATGTGCTGTTGGCGCGACGCGGGCTCTGGTAGCCGCCATCGGTCAACGGTTGCCAGCTCGGAATCAGGTGCTGTTTGCCATTGCCGATCAAGTCGGCGCGGCCCATCGCCTTGAGGGCTTCGCGCAACAGCGGCCAGTTGTTGGGGTCGTGGTAGCGCAAAAAAGCCTTGTGCAGGCGTCGTCGTTTTTCGCCCTTGACGATGTCCACCCGTTCGCTCTCGTGCGTGATCTTGCGCAGCGGGTTGCGATGGGTGTGGTACATGGCTGTGGCGGTGGCCATGGGGCTGGGGTAGAAGGTCTGCACCTGGTCAGCGCGAAAGCCATTCTTTTTGAGCCAGAGGGCCAGATTCATCATGTCTTCGTCGCTGGTGCCCGGGTGAGCGGCAATGAAGTACGGAATCAAAAACTGTTTCTTGCCGACCTCTTCGCTGTACTTGTCGAACAGCGTTTTGAAGCGGTCGTACGTGCCGATGCCCGGCTTCATCATCTTGGACAGCGGCCCGCCCTCGGTGTGCTCGGGCGCAATCTTCAGGTAACCACCCACATGGTGCTGCACCAGTTCTTTCACATACTCGGGTGACTGCACGGCCAGGTCATAGCGCAGGCCAGAACCGATCAGCACCTTTTTAACCCCTTTGAGCGCTCGGGCGCGGCGGTAGATCTTGATCAGCGGACCGTGGTCGGTCGTCAGGTTCTGGCAAATGCCGGGGTAAACGCAGCTGGGCTTGCGACAGGCGGCTTCGATCTCCGGGCTCTTGCAGCCCAGGCGGTACATGTTGGCCGTGGGGCCGCCCAGGTCGGAAATCACGCCGGTAAAGCCCTTGACCTTGTCGCGGATGTCTTCGACCTCGCGGATGATGGACTCTTCGGAGCGGCTCTGGATGATGCGGCCTTCGTGCTCGGTGATCGAGCAGAAGGTGCAGCCGCCAAAGCAGCCGCGCATGATGTTCACGCTAAAGCGGATCATCTCCCACGCGGGAATCTTGGTTTCGCCGTCGTGGCTGCCGTGTTCGTCGGCGTAGCTCGGGTGCGGGCTGCGGGCGTAGGGCAAGTCGAACACATGGTCCATCTCGGCCGTGCTCAAAGGGATGGGCGGCGGGTTGATCCAGACGTCACGCGCCGTGTTGCCTTCGCCATGCGCCTGCACCAGGGCGCGGGCGTTGCCGGGGTTGGTTTCCAGGTGCAGCACGCGGTTGGCGTGGGCATACAGCACCGGATCAGACTTGACCTGTTCGTAACTGGGCAGGCGCAGCACGCTGCGCTCGCGCGGGGGGACCTTGAAGGTGCCTTTGCCTCGCAATGCAGGGTTGTGTACGAACTGGATCGGTTGCGTGTTCAGCGCGTCCGCTGTGGCCTGCGCTTCGTCCTCGCGGGCACAGCTCTGGCCTTGCGCTTTAGCCTGCTCGCTGACCATCAGGTAAGGGTTGACATGGGCGTCCACATGGCCGGGGGTGTCCACCTCGGTGGAGTCGATCTCGAACCAACCCTCAGGCGTGTCGCGCCGCACAAAGGCGGTGCCGCGAACGTCGGTGATGTGCGCCACAGGCTCACGCGCCGCCAGGCGGTGC
>JALRIL010000170.1 GCA_023255445.1 Limnohabitans sp.
CTTCTCCACGAAACATTCACCGCGACCGAAAGCAGCAATTGCTTCACGAGTTGCGGATTCGAACAGCTCTGCAACTTCTTCACGATTGCGCGCAACCTTGAGGCCACGGCCACCACCACCGAAAGCTGCTTTGATGGCCACGGGGAGGCCGTGGATGTCAACGAACTCGAGAACTTCATCCGCGCCGGAAACGGGGTTGATGGTTCCCGGAGCAAGAGGCGCTCCCACCTTTTCAGCAACGTGGCGAGCAGAGACCTTGTCTCCAAGCTGCTCGATAGCTTCGGGGCTCGGGCCAATCCAGATGAGCCCGGCGTTGATCACGGCTTCCAGGCCCTGCACGTCCAGCCCGCGCGCGGCCACGTCAGTGGCCACCAGCACCGAGCAGCTGCGGTTGGAAAACTGCACCAGCACCTGGTCGCGCTCGCGCTGCTCCAGCTCGCCGTACAGCGCCTGCGCGACATAGCCCTGCGCCTGAAGCACCTCCACCAGATCGCGGCACTGCTGCTTGGTGTTGCAAAACGCCAGTGTGCGTTCGGGCCGGAAGTGCGCCAAAAGCATCGACACCGCGTGCAGGCGCTCGGTTTCGTTCACCTCCACAAAGATCTGTCGAATCTTGTGGGCACTGTGCAGCGCCTCGACCTTGACCCTGTGCGGTGAACGCATGAACTGCAACGCGAGCTTGTCGATGCCTTCCGGGTAGGTGGCCGAAAACAACATCGTCTGCCGATCTTTGGCGCACTGTCGCACCACCTTGGCGATGTCATCCAAGAACCCCATGTCCAGCATGCGGTCCGCCTCGTCCAGCACCAGTGTGTTCACGCTGGCCAGACTCAGCGAGCCGCGCTCCAGATGGTCCAGGATGCGGCCGGGGGTGCCCACCACCACATCGGCACCATGCTCCAGGCTCTGCACCTGGCCACGCAGGGCCACGCCGCCACACAGCGTCACCACTTTCACGTTCGGACGCGAGCGCGCCAGACGGCGGATTTCCTGCGTGACCTGGTCGGCCAGCTCGCGGGTGGGGCAGAGCACCAAGGCCTGGACGGCAGCACCAGGCACGCCGGCGGTTTGCAGACGTTCGACCAGTGGCAAGCCAAAGGCCGCTGTCTTACCGCTGCCCGTGCTGGCCTGGGCCATCAAGTCCTCGCCGTTCAAAGTGAGGGGCAAGCTGGCCGCCTGAATCGGCGTCATGCGGGCGTAACCCAGTTGTTCGAGGTTGTTGAGCGAAGCGGGAGACAGCGTCAGGCTGTCGAAGCGGTCCGAAGACGCAGGAGATGAAGTCATGCCCCGATTATCAGGGCGGGCTCACATCAGGCCCTCATGCGCATGGGAATGGTGACAGGGCCGTCGTTGACCAAGGCCACTTGCATGTCGGCCGCAAACTGGCCCGTCTGCACCAGCGGGTGCGCTGCACGGGCTTGCGCCACAAAGTGTTCGTACAGCCGCTTTCCCTCGTCGGGCTTGGCTGCCTGGGTGAAGCTGGGTCGGTTGCCGCCCGACACATCGGCGGCCAGCGTGAACTGACTGACCACCAACAGCCCACCACCCACATCCTGCACGCTGTGGTTCATCTTGCCCGCATCGTCCGAGAAGATACGCAACTTGAGCATCTTGGCCAGCAGTTTATCGGCCACGGCATTGGTGTCGCCCTGTTCGGCGCAGAGCAAGACCAGCAAGCCCTGCTCAATCTGCCCCACCACTTCACCGTCCACACGCACACTGGCCTGACGGACCCGTTGCAAAACCGCGATCATTGCAGGTCCATCGGATCGTCGAAGTGGGCTTCCACGTCGCGTGGCAGCAACTGGATGGTGGCACGCAAACCCGGCACCGCACTCATCAAGGCCTGCTCAACGCTGGTACGCAAGGCCGCCGCACGCCCCAGCGTCCAGCTGGCGGGCATGTGCATGTGCATGTCCACAAAGCGTCGCTGGCCAGCCTTGCGGGTGGTGACGTGGTCAAAGCGGATGATGGTTGCGCCGTGGCTCTCGTGCGAAAAACCGTCCAGCACTTCATGAATCTGCGTCAAGACTTCGGGCTCGACCGCTTCATCCATGAGGCCTTGCGACGATTCCCAGATCAGGTGCATACCCTCCTTGACGATGTTGAGCGCCACACCCATAGCCACGACTGCATCCAGCCACAACCAGCCCGTGATGTGCACCAGGCCAATGCCGAGCACCACGCCCACCGATGTCCAGACGTCGGTGACCAGATGCCGCGCGTCGCCTTCGAGCGCAATGGAGCGGTGCACCTTGGCCGAGCGGAACATGACCCAGGCCAGCAGCCCATTGAGCGCCGAACTGGCCACCGATAGCGCCAGACCCAGGCCCACCTGCTCCAGCGGTTGTGGGGTAAACAGACGCTGCCCGGCCGACCAGAAAATGCCCAAGGCGGCCACCAGGATCAGGATGCCCTCAAAACCGGAAGAAAAATACTCGGCCTTGTGGTGCCCATAGGGATGGTCCTCGTCCGGCGGTGCTTCGGCCACGGTGACCATCCACAAGCCGAACATGGCGCTGGCCAGGTTGACCACCGACTCCATGGCATCCGACAGCAAACCTACCGAATCGGTCAACCACCAGGCCAGGGTTTTGAGCGAGATGGTGACCAGCGCCACCACCACCGAAGCTTGCAGCAGACGCTTGGGGGTCAGGCGCTGAAGAGAAAAATCCATGTTCAGGCTTTCGCGTCCACAATCAGGACAGGGTCACACGCGCAAACTTGCGCTTGCCCACCTGCACCACGCAAGCGCCTGCCTCGACCTTCAGGCCCTTGTCGCTGACAACGGCGCCGTCAATGCGCACGCCACCGCCTTCGATCAGGCGGTTGGCTTCGCTCGATGACGGCGCCAGACCAGTCGCCTTGAGCAAGGCGCCAATGCCCATGGGCGCGCCTGACAGGCTCACTTCAGGGATGTCGTCGGGAATGCCGCCCTTGCTGCGGTTGATGAAGTCCTGCTCGGCGGCATCGGCCGCGGCGACGCTGTGAAAGCGTGCCGTGATCTCCTTGGCCAGCATGACCTTGGCGTCTTTCGGGTTACGGCCGCCCTCCACCTCTTTTTTCAGCGCCTCGATCTCGGCCAGAGACTTGAAGGACAACAGTGTGTACCAGCGCCACATCAGGGTGTCCGAAATGCTCAGCACCTTGGCAAACATGGTGTTGGCGTCTTCGGTGATGCCGATGTAGTTGTTCTTCGACTTGGACATCTTGTCCACGCCGTCCAGCCCTTCAAGTAGCGGCATGGTCAGGATGCACTGGGGTTCCTGACCGTATTCGGCCTGCAGGTGGCGGCCCATCAGCAAGTTGAACTTCTGGTCGGTGCCGCCCAACTCCAGATCGCTCTTGAGGGCCACCGAGTCGTAGCCCTGCATCAGCGGGTACAGGAACTCATGCACGCTGATGGGCGTACCGGCTTTGAAGCGGTCGTGGAAGTCATTGCGCTCCATCATGCGCGCCACGGTGTACTTGGCGGCCAGCTGGATCATGCCCATCGAGCCCAATGGGAGCGACCACTCGCTGTTGTAACGAATTTCGGTTTTGGCAGGGTCCAGCACCAGGCTGGCCTGCTTGTAATAAGTCTCGGCGTTGAGCTTGATCTGCTCGGGCGTCAGCGGCGGTCGCGTGCTGTTGCGGCCCGACGGATCGCCGATCAGGCTGGTGAAATCACCAATCAGAAAGATCACCTGGTGGCCCAAGTCCTGCAACTGGCGCATTTTGTTGAGCACCACGGTGTGGCCGATATGGATATCTGGCGCAGTGGGGTCGAGCCCCAATTTGATGCGCAAAGGCTGGCCCGTCGCCTCGGATT
>JALRIL010000019.1 GCA_023255445.1 Limnohabitans sp.
AACGCCAGGGCATCGACCCCGCCAGCAGCTCTCTGCGGATTGGCATCTTCGGTGCTGAGCCCTGGACGAACGACATGCGTGCCGCGATCGAAAAGCGCATGGCCATCGACGCGGTAGACATTTATGGCCTGTCTGAAGTGATGGGTCCGGGTGTGGCCAGCGAGTGCATCGAGACCAAGGACGGCCCGACCATCTGGGAAGACCACTTCTACCCCGAGATCATCAACCCCGAAACCGGTGAGCCGGTGGCCGACGGTGAAATGGGCGAGCTGGTGTTCACCAGCCTGACCAAGGAGGCGCTGCCCATCATCCGTTACCGCACGCGAGATTTGACGCGTTTGTTGCCAGGCACCGCACGCCCGAGCATGCGTCGCATGGAAAAGATCACCGGCCGCAGCGACGACATGATGATCATCCGCGGCGTGAACGTGTTCCCCAGCCAGATCGAGGAACTCATCCTCAAGCGCAGCGAGCTGGCGCCGCACTACCAGTGCGTGCTTACCCGTGACGGCCCGATGGACGACCTGAAGGTGCTGGTCGAGACCAAGCCCGGCGTGTCGCCAGATAGCATCGAGGCCCGCGCTGCGGCCAAGCTGCTGCAGCACGAGATCAAGGTCTTCATTGGCTCGAGCGTGGCGATCGAGCTCAAGGCCGAAGGCGGTGTCGAGCGCAGCCAGGGCAAGGCCAAGCGGGTGGTGGATTTGAGGCGTCAATAAGGATCAAGCTGCAGGCCAGTCAGCGGATCGGCCTGCAGTTGTCTCAAGTCGCCACACCGTGCTCTGCTGTGGCACCACCAAAGGTAAACGCAGCAACTGCTTGTCCCGCGACACCAACGCCAGGGCTTTGCGCTCCTTGCCCAGAAGCGCAGGCACGTCGTCGAGTTTGTGGACACGCCAGTGGCCAAGCTGACCACGGGCACCGACTTCCAGCCCCAGCCATTCATCACCTGCCGCGAACCCAGCCTGCTCAGCCGCGCTGCCGCGCAGCACCGCCTTGACCTGTACGCTGCCGTTCGCGTCTGCATGGCGCAAGCCCAGGTGCTGGGCAAAGTTGCCCGGCTCGGCGTGGATGCGGATGCCCTGGGCCTCGAGTAACCTGGCCAAGGGCAGTTCGGCGGTGGAGTGGACCCAGGCTTGCAATTCCTTTCGCCAGGTCCGCCCAGTGACAGCCTGCAATGCGTCCAGCACATCCTGCTCACGCATCGGCCCAGCTTTACAGCGCTTGTACAGGCTGCGCATCACCTCGTCCAGTGCGTGGCCCTCGGCGCGCAGCGACAGGTCCAGGCACAGGGCCACCAACGCGCCCTTGGTGTAGTAGCTCACCGTGGCGTTGGGGGTGTTTTCGTCCTGGCGGTAGTACTTCACCCAGGCGTCAAAGCTGGCTTGTGCCACGGTCTGAACATGGCGCCCGGGCGTTTGCGCGACCTGGTTGATCGTCTTGCCCAGCAGCTTGAGGTAGGTCGCATCGTCGATCAGGCCGGCGCGGCGCAGCAACAGGTCGTCGTAATAACTGGTGAATCCCTCAAAGAACCACAAGAGGGGTGTGTAGTTCTCGCGGGTGTAGTCGTAGCGCGCGAACGCGTCGGGCCGCAGCTGCTTGACGTTCCAGGTGTGGAAGTATTCGTGGCTGATCAGGCCCAGCAGGGTGGTGTAGCCCTCGCTGATTTTGTTCTCGCCCACGCGCGGCAGGTCGCGTCGTCCGCAGATCAGGGCGGTGCTGTTGCGGTGCTCCAGCCCGCCATAGCCGTCATCCACCGCATTGAGCATGAACAGGTAGTTCTTGTGCGGTGCCTTGCGGCCAGCCTGAGCGCCTTTGCCGTGCCAGAAGCGGATTTCGGCTTCGCAGATTTTTTGCGTGTCGGCCAGCAGGCGTGGGCCATCGAACGAGGGCAAGGCACCCGCCACCACAAAACGGTGCTCGATGCCGCAGGCCTTGAAACGGCCGCTCCAGAATGAGCCCAGCTCCACCGGGCAGTCCGCCAGTTCGTCGTAATCGGCGGCCTGGTACAGGCCAAAGCCTTTGTTATCGGTCTTGAGGGGCGTGAGACCGGTGGCGGCCTGCCAGTCGGGGTGGCCTTTGACGGGCTGGAGCTGCAGCTGGTGCGGCAGGTGTTCCTGGCCGTGCACGCGCAGGCACAGGCTGGTGCCATTGAAAAAACCGCGCCGGGCATCGAGCCAGGCGGTGCGCACCGAGGGGTCAAAAGCATAGACCTCGTAGTTGAGCGTCAGAGGTTCATCGGCCTTGCAGTCGATCTGCCAGGTGCATTTGTCCAGTTGCTGCACCGTTGTCTGACGACGGCCCTGCCGAGCTTTCAGGTTCTGCAGGTTCTTGGAGAACTCGCGCACCAGGTAGCTGCCCGGAATCCAGACCGGCAGCGACACGATCTGCTGTGCGGAAGGTTCGGGGATCGTCAGCGTGACACGCAACAGGTGAGCATGCAGATCATGAGCTTCAACACTGTAGACAAGCGCGCTCATGTGGCCCCCGCAGCCAATAGACAGCTCAAGCTGGCAACCACTGTCAGTTGCAGGCGCATGGGCAGCCAGGCCGCCAGTCCCAGGCCGGGCCAGGTGCGGCGGTCCATCATGTAGCAACCTATCAGGCTAACACCCAGCAGGGGTAGGCCGGCGTAGGCCGGCATCATCACGCCCACCCAGGCCAGCAGCGAAGGCATGACCCCCCAGGTAAAGGGCAGCGAGGGGGCGTTGCGTGTGGTCACGGCATCGCGCAGACCGGCCCCCCATTGAATGCCTCCCAGAAACGAGACGATCACCGCCCCATAGCCTTGCATCGACAAAGCCACATAGGGGTGCAGGTCTTCATCGACCAGCCACAGGCACATGGCCAGAAACACAAAAGGAATCAAGCCCGCATAACCGAGTTTGCGGATCAGTTGCCAGGTGGCGTCCGGTGCATGGGGTTTGAGGTGCATGGCTTATTTGCTGATGTCGTTGAGCATTTTGTCCACTTGGGCGGCGGGCACGGCACCGGCAATGCGCGAACCATCGGTCAGGATCAGGGTGGGTGTGCCCGAGATGCGGTGCTTCTTGCCGAACTCGACATTGGCGTCAATGGCGCTGGTGTCGCACTGGGCAGCAGGGGGTGTGATGCCGCGCTGCATCCAGTCGTCCCAGACTTTGCTGCGGTCTTTGGCGCACCAGATGTTGCGCGACTTGATGCGCGAGTCTTCGCCCAGGATGGGGTAGAGCAGGTGATGAACGGTCACATCGCTGAGGTTTTGCAGATCTTTCTCAAAACGCTTGCAGTAACCGCAGTTGGGGTCCGCAAAAACCACCAGTTTTCGTTTGCCGTTGCCGCGCACCTGCGTAAACGCGTTCTTCAGGGGCAGCTGGTCAAAGGGAATGGCTGAGAGCTTTTCGAGCCGCTCTTCGGTCAGGTTGCGGCGTTGGCGTACATCAAACAGCGAGCCTTGCAGGATGTAGTTGCCCTGGGCGTCGGTGTAGAACACATCGTTGCCCACGCGCACCTCAAACAGGCCTGGCATGGCCGTTTTGTTGACCTCGTCAATGCTGGGCAGGTTCGGCAGACGTTCGGACAGATTTTTGCGAATCACGTTGTCCTGCGCCTGGACATGGGCGACAGAAAAAAGCAGGGCCAGGAGGGCAAATTTTTTGAACATGGCAACAGTCGATCAGTGGGTCAGGCCCATGGCGTGGCGTGTCATCCAGCGCTTGAGCGGGGTCAGGCGGTCAAAGCCCTGCATGCCGCGGTTACGCAGCTGCTGCATGAAGGGCTGGGGGTAGGCAAACAGGCGCTGCAGCCCGTCCGTGAGCATGCCCATGGCGATCACGTCGGCCTGGCGGGCGCGTTCATAGCGGCGCAGCAGCTTGAGGTCGTTCAAAGGGCGCCAGTATTCTTTGCCCTGAATGACCTTGATCAGCTCTGCCGCATCGGCCAGACCCACATTCAGACCTTGTCCAGCCAGGGGATGCATGGCGTGTGCTGCATCGCCTGCCAGCACAAAGCTTTGTTCAGGTTGGCCTGGCATGGCGCCAATCCAGCGCGAGGCGCGGGCCAGCTGCAGCGGCCAGACGGCGCGCTCGCTGCTCAGTTGCATCGAGCCCAGGCACAGGCCGCAGGCCTGTTCCAGCTCGTGTGCAAACGCATCGGGTGTCAGCTGGGCCAATTGCTGGGCGCGCGATGGATGCACGGACCAGACCAAGGCCACTTCGCGCGCTCCCTCGCCCCCCAGGGGCAAGAGGGCCAGCACCTCGGGCTGCGCTTGCGTCAGCCCCGGCGTGGCGCCGAAACGGAACCACTGGCGCGCAGTGCCCTGGTGGGGCAACGCGCACTGCAGGCGAGCAGCCACGGCATGGTGTGGGTAGTGCTGAATGTCAAAACTCACCCCCAGCTCGGCGCGGGTCTGGCTGGCGCGGCCCTCGCACACAATGGTCAGTGGTGCGGGTGCGGGTGAGTCAGCCGTTTCAATCAGGGGCTGAAAGCGCACGGCGGCCTCGAGCTGGGCCTCCAGCGCGGGTACATCGACCATCCAGTTGAGTTCGTCGCAGCCTTGCTCGCTGGCCAGAAAGTTGAGCTCACCGTTTTCGTCGCCAAACACCTGCATCGCTTGCACAGGCGTGACAGCGGGCGAAGCGGGCCAGCAGCGCAAGTTTTCCAGCAACTGTTTGGCGGCATTGTTCAGGGAGTAGGCGCGCACATCGACGGCCTTGGGGGCCGCGGACGGTGCTTGAACCAGGCGCACATGCAAACGCTCTCGCGCCAGCAGCAGGGCCAGGCTTCGGCCCACAATGCCGGCGCCACGGATGCAAATGTCAGGTTGGGATGCCATGAATGCATTGTAGAGAGGCTTGCAAGGGCTGTTGCCGCTGGGGCTTCTGGGTTTGTTTGGGCCCAGCGGCCCAGTATCTCCGTGTATCCCCCTGGGCTTAGGTCCAGGCCCAGCGCGCCACCTCGGTGTAGAGCGGGATGCCCAGCAGGATGTTAAGCGGGAAGGTCAGGCCCAACGACAAACCAAAGTACAGCGAGGGGTTGGCTTCGGGAATGGCATAGCGCACCACCGCGGGCACGGCAATGTAGGAGGCGCTGGCAGCCAGCACCATCAGCAGTGTGGCATCGCCCTGCGGCAGACCTGCCAGACAGCCCAGGCCCAGCGCCAGGCTGGCGTGCACCAACGGTGCCAGCAGTCCATAGGCCAGCAGCCAGGGCGACTGGCCCTTGAGGCCCGGCAGATTACGGGCGGCCAGCAGGCCCATGTCGAGCAGGAAGAAGGCCAGCATGCCTTTGAACAGATCGCCCGAGAAGGGTTGCATGGCCGCCTTGCCGGCATCCCCGGTGATGATGCCCACGGCCATCGCGCCCAGCAAAAGCAACTGTGCGCCGTCAGTGAAGGACTCGTGCAGCACCTTGCGCAGCGAAACCGTTGGCATGCCGCTGCCCGTCGGACCAGCCCAGACGCCGGCGCCCGAGCTGCTCAGCAGAACCGGCGAGGTGTGTTGCCTGCGCAAGGTGTTGGCCATAAGCACCGCCATGACGATGGCGGGCGATTCCATGAGTGCCATGGCGGCGGCCATGTGCCCGCCAAACGCGATGCCCTGGCTTTCCAGATGACCGATGGCAGTGATGAAGGTCACGGCGCTGACCGAACCGTAAGTGGCAGCAACGGCCGCGGCGTCAAAGCCCGACAGGAAGCGGACCAGCACGGGGTAACTCAATGCTGGAATCAGCACGGCGAGCGCCACGGCCAGCGACAGGCCAGCCGCCACCTCGGCGGTCAGCCCGGAATGTGCCAGGGCAAACCCACCTTTGAGGCCCAAGGCCATGAGCAGGTACAGCGACAGAAAGCGCGAAATGGCTGGCGGAATTTCCAGGTTGGACTTGATCAATCCGGCAAAAACGCCGAACACAAAAAACAGAATGGCAGGGTCGATGAAAGACTGCATGGGATGCGATGAATGAAGCGATGACGGCATTCTGTGGATTCATATGCATAAAGTAAAATCGATTCTTCAAAACATATTCATCGATTTAAATCTATGAATGTTACTTTCCGCCAACTTCGTCTCTTCCTGGCCCTTGCAGACACGGGCAGCGTGAGCGCCGCTGCGCGTGCGATGCATGTGACCCAGCCCACGGCGTCGATGCAGTTGCGCGAAGTCAGTGAATCGGTGGGGTTGCCGCTGTATGAGGTGATTGCACGAAGGGTCTACTTGACCGAGGCCGGACGGCAGCTGGCACACACGGCCAGGGCCATCGTGGATGAATGGGAACGCTTTGGGCAGACCGTCAACGCCATGCAGGGCCTCACACACGGCCGCTTGCGCGTGGCGGTGGTCAGCACGGCCAAATATTTTGTCCCCCGACTGCTGGGCAGTTTTTGCGAACAGCACCCGGGCATCGACATTTCGCTGGAGGTCCTCAACCGCGACGGCGTGGTGCAGCGTCTGCGTGAAAACCGCGACGACCTGTACGTCATGTCCATGCCGCCGCAGGACGTTGATCTGGACGACCAGATCTTTCTGGCCAACCCGCTGGTCATGATCGCGCCTGCGGATCATCCACTGGCATCTCGTCAGCGCCTGTCCATCAAGGCATTGGCCGGCGAGCGTCTGATCCTGCGCGAGCGCGGCTCGGGCACGCGTCTGGCCACTGACCGGTTTTTAGCCACGCAGGGCTTTGAGCCTCAAAGCTGGCTGGAGCTGGGCAGCAACGAAGCCATCAAGGAGGCCGTGGCCGGGCACCTGGGCGTGGCGGTCATTTCGCGCCACGCCATCAAGACCGAGGACCTGGGGCGCGACCTGTGCCTCTTGCCCCTCAGCGGGCTGCCCATTCGCTCGCAATGGCATGTGGTGCATCCGCGTGCCAAACAACTCTCGCCCATTGCACAGGTGTTTCGCCAGCATTTGCTCGACCAGGCCCGAGCTTGGCCTCAGGCGTAAGGCGCCGGTCTTACAATTGAGGCATCTGTTACGCCTGAGCATGACGCCTGCGCTTGCATGCCTGCCGGCCTGACCCAGGGCCACGGGCCCGATTCACAAGGAACCCTCTCCATGAGCCTCAAATGCGGCATCGTGGGCCTGCCCAACGTGGGCAAGTCCACCCTCTTTAACGCCCTGACCAAAGCCGGCATTGCAGCCGAGAACTACCCCTTTTGCACCATTGAGCCCAACACCGGTGTGGTGGAGGTACCCGATCCGCGCCTGCAGCAGCTGGCCGAGATCATCACGCCCGAGCGCATCGTGCCGGCCATTGTGGAGTTTGTGGACATCGCGGGCCTCGTGGCCGGTGCCAGCACAGGCGAGGGTTTGGGCAACAAATTTTTGGCCCATATTCGCGAGACTGACGCCATCGTCAACGTGGTGCGTTGCTTTGAAGACCCCAATGTGATCCACGTCGCCAACAAGGTCGACCCGATTGCCGACATCGAGGTTATCCAGACAGAGTTGTGCCTGGCCGACCTGGCCTCTGTGGAAAAAGCCATTCATCGGGTCAGCAAAATCGCTCGCTCTGGCGACAAAGAGGCCGCCAAACAACTGGCGATTTTGGAAAAGTGCCAGACCGCTTTGAACGACACCAAGCCCGTGCGTACCATCGACTTCAGCAAAGAAGAGCGCGCCGAGCTCAAGCAGTTCTTCCTCATCACCGCCAAGCCCGCCATGTTTGTGGCCAACGTGTCGGAAGATGGCTTTGAAAACAATCCCTTTCTGGACCGCCTCAAGGCTTTTGCCGAAGCGCAAAACGCCCCCGTGGTCGCTATTTGCGCCAAGATCGAAGCCGAGTTGTCCGAGATGGACGACGCCGACCGCCTGGAGTTCCTCAAAGAACTCGGCCAGGACGAGCCCGGCCTGAACCGCCTGATTCGCGCGGCCTACGACCTGCTGGGTCTGCAAACTTACTTCACTGCGGGTGTGAAAGAAGTGCGTGCATGGACCATCCGCAAAGGCGACACTGGCCCACAAGCCGCAGGCGTGATCCACACCGACTTTGAAAAGGGCTACATCCGCGCCCAGACCATTTCGTTTGACGACTTCATCGCTTTCAAAGGCGAACAAGGCGCCAAAGACGCGGGCAAGATGCGCGCTGAAGGCAAGGAATACGTGGTCAAAGACGGCGACGTGATGAACTTCCTGTTCAGCTCCTGAGCCCAATCATCCAGTGCCGCTGATGAACGGCAGGCCCTGCGGGAAGACCCACAGCAGGCCTGCCGTCATGAGCACATAGCGCGCCAATTTGCCCACAGCCATGTAAGCCGTGCACGGCCACAGGGGCATGCGCAGCCAGCCCGCCACCGCGCACAGCGGGTCACCAATGACCGGCATCCAGCTCAGCAGACAAGCCTTGGGCCCCAGGCGCTGCAACCAGTCGAGGGCACGCACGTGGGTCTTGCTGTGACGCCATTGGTCCACGGCCTGATGTGCGCCGTAGCCCATCCACCAGCTGGCCATGCCGCCCAGGGTGTTGCCGACGGTGGCCACCAGCACGGCGGGCCAAAACAGTTCGGGGTTGAGTTTGACCAAGCCGAATACCACGGGCTCCGAGCCCATGGGCAGCAAGGTGGCCGAGACAAACGCGACCACAAACACGGTGCTCAAGCCAAACTCGGGCAAGGCCAGCAGTTGCAGAAGGTGGGGAATCCAAGTGTCCATGGTTGCCAGTGTATGCCTAGCACATTCGGCTTTCATTTGCTGAAATTTTGAGCAATTACAATCGTGCCTCCTTTTTAAGCAAAGACCTTCCAAACCCCCCATGCGCATCGGTCCTTATGACTTGCCGAACACCTTGTTCGTCGCCCCTATGGCAGGGGTGACGGATCGGCCGTTTCGTCAGTTGTGCCGGCAATTTGGCGCGGGCTACGCGGTCAGCGAAATGGTCACCTCTCGCAAGGACTTGTGGCACACCCTCAAAACCAGCCGCCGCGCCAACCACGACGGCGAGCCGGGGCCTATTGCTGTGCAAATTGCGGGCACCGAGCCGGGCATGATGGCCGAGGCCGCTGCGTACAACATCGACCGCGGTGCGCAGATCATTGACATCAACATGGGCTGCCCGGCCAAGAAGGTGTGCAACAAATGGGCGGGTTCCGCCTTGATGCAGGACGAGGCGCTCGCTTTGGACATCATCGAAGCCGTGGTGGCCGCTTGTGAGCCCAAGGGTGTGCCGGTGACTTTGAAAATGCGCACGGGCTGGTGCCAAAGCGAGAAGAACGCACTGACGATTGCCCGCGCCGCTGAAAGCGCTGGCGTTCAAATGGTCACCGTGCATGGTCGCACCCGCGAGCAAGGCTACAAAGGCGAGGCCGAATACGACACCATTGCCGCCGTCAAAGCCGCGCTGCGCATTCCCGTGGTCGCCAATGGCGACATCGACTCACCCGAAAAAGCCCGCCAGGTGCTGCAGGCCACCGGGGCAGATGCCCTGATGATCGGTCGCGCCGCACAAGGCCGCCCCTGGATCTTTCGCGAAGTGGCGCACTACCTGGCCACGGGCACCCACCTGGCGCCACCCCTGGTGGCAGAGGTGCAAAGAGCTTTGCTCGAACACCTGCAAGACCACTACGGTCTGTATGGCGAATACACAGGTGTGCGCTCGGCACGCAAACACATTGGTTGGTATGTGAAAGACCTGCCCGGGGGCGAGGCGTTTCGCTCGGGCATGAACACGCTGGAAACCGCTGAGCAGCAGCTCGACGCGGTAGGCGCCTATTTTGAAGAACTGTCCCAACAAATGGACCGTTTGCCAGCGGTGCAGTGGCACCCGGCACTGGAGACAATGCAATGAACGAACCCATGAGCCTGGACGCCTGCGTGCGTGCCAACCTCGAAATTTATTTCCGCGACCTGGACGGCACCGAGCCTGCCAGCCTGCACGACATGCTGGTGCGTGTCGTCGAGAAGCCCCTGCTCGAAGTGGTCATGCAACGCGCCGGCCAGAACCAGTCGCGCGCGGCCGAATGGCTGGGCCTGAACCGCAACACCTTGCGCAAGAAGCTGCTGGAGCATCAGCTCGTCAAATGATTTTTTTTACTTTCTAGACTTACAGGAATCCCCTTATGAAAGCCCTGATTTCCGTCTCCGATAAGACCGGCATTGTCGAACTCGCGCAGCAACTGCACGCCTTGGGCGTGGGTCTGATCTCCACCGGCGGCACCGCCAAGCTGCTGGCCGACAAGGGCTTGCCCGTGACCGAAGTGGCCGAAGTGACGGGCTTTCCCGAAATGCTCGATGGCCGAGTGAAAACCCTACACCCCAAAGTGCACGGTGGCTTGTTGGCACGCCGCGACACGCCCGAGCACATGGCGGCTTTGAAGGCGCACAACATCGACACCATTGACCTGTTGATCGTCAACCTCTACCCGTTTGAGGCCACCGTGGCCAAGCCAGGCTGCACACTGGCCGACGCGATCGAGAACATCGACATTGGCGGCCCGGCCATGGTGCGCTCTGCCGCCAAAAACTGGAGAGACGTGGGCATCGTCACTGATGCGAGCCAGTACGCGGACGTGATCGCCGAGCTGAAGGCTAACGGCAAACTCAGCGACAAACTGCGCTTTGCCTTGTCGGTGGCTGCGTTCAACCGCATCAGCCAATACGACGGCGCGATCAGCAACTACTTGTCAAGCGTGAACTTTGAAGCCGAGAAGCTGAGCGAAAGCTATGTGCCCGAGCGCGCCCAGTTCAGCGGCCAGTTCAACGAGCAATACGTCAAAGTGCAAGACCTGCGCTACGGTGAAAACAGCCACCAGCAAGCCGCCTGGTACCGCGACCTGGCCCCCTCCGCCGGTTCGCTGGCCACAGGCGTGCAGCTGCAAGGCAAAGAGCTGAGTTACAACAACATCGCCGACGCCGATGCGGCGTGGGAGTGCGTCAAAAGCTTTGAGACCCCGGCTTGCGTCATCGTCAAACACGCCAACCCCTGCGGCGTGGCCGTGGGCGCCAACCCGCTCGAGGCCTACAGCAAAGCCTTTCAGACCGACCCGACCAGCGCGTTTGGCGGCATCATTGCCTTCAACCGTCCGGTGGACAAAGCTGCGGCTGAAGCCGTCAGCAAACAGTTTGTGGAAGTGCTCATGGCCCCTGACTTCAGCGCCGAAGCGCTGGACCTGTTCAAGAGCAAGGTCAATGTGCGCCTCATGAAAATCGCGCTCCCCGCAAACTATGGCGACGTGCGCAACGCACTGGAAACCAAGCGCGTAGGCTCAGGCTTGCTGCTGCAAAGCGCCGACAACCACGAGCTGGCGCTGGCCGACCTCAAGGTCGTCACCGTCAAACAACCCACCCCTGAAGAACTGAATGATTTGCTGTTCGCCTGGAAGGTTGCTAAGTTCGTCAAATCCAACGCCATCGTGTTCTGCAAAAACGGCATGACCATGGGCGTGGGTGCCGGCCAGATGAGCCGACTGGACTCGGCCCGCATCGCCAGCATCAAGGCCGAAGCCGCGAAGTTGAGCTTGCAAAACACCGTGGTCGCCAGCGATGCCTTCTTCCCCTTCCGCGACGGCCTCGATGTGGTGGTGGATGCTGGTGCCACGTGCGTGGCACAGCCCGGTGGCTCCATGCGCGACCAGGAAGTCATCGATGCAGCCAACGAGCGTGGCGTGGCGATGGTATTCACTGGCGTGCGCCATTTCCGTCATTGATTGCTTCCATTGAACTTTGAAACCATTGGATTGACCCCTGCGCTGCAACGCGCAGTGGCTGACATGGGCTTGTACGCCCCCACGCCCATTCAGGCGCAGGCCATTGCGCCCGCCTTGCAAGGTCGGGATGTGTGGGCCACCGCGCCTACGGGTTCAGGCAAGACGCTGGCTTTTGCTTTGCCGCTGGTGCAGCAGCATGTGCTGCACCCACGGCAAACCAATTTTCGCCGCCCGGTGCGCACCTTGGTGCTGGTGCCCACGCGCGAGCTGGCGGTGCAGGTGGGTGATGTGCTCACACACCTGGGCTATCCGCTGCGGCTCAAGGTGGCGGTGGTCTATGGCGGTGTATCGATCAACCCGCAAATGATGGGCTTGCGTGGCGGGGCCGACATCGTGGTGGCTACGCCGGGGCGCTTGCTGGACTTGGTGGACCATAACGCCTTGCGCCTGCAGGATGTACGGCACCTGGTGCTGGACGAAGCCGACCGCTTGCTGGACCTGGGGTTTACCGATGAATTGCAGCGCGTGTTGGCGCTGCTGCCCGCCAAGCGGCAGACGCTGTTGTTTTCGGCGACGTTTGCTGACAATGTGCAAGCCTTGGCGCAAGGCCTGTTGCACGAGCCAGTGTGCATCACGGTGCAAGCGCAGGAGGCACAAGCGCCCGACATTCGCCAACGCGCCATTGCCGTGGACGAGAAAAAACGCACCGCCTTGCTGCGCCACCTCATTGCAGAGAACGGTTGGAAGCGCGTTCTGGTCTTTGTGGCTACGCGCTACGCCTGTGAGCATGTGGCCGACAAGCTCTACAAGGCAGGCATGTACGCCACGGGTTTCCATGGCGAGATGAGCCAAGGCGCACGTCAGCAGGTGCTCGATGAATTCAAAACCGGTCGCTGGGATGTGCTGGTGACCACCGATCTGGCCTCACGCGGCATCGACATTGCGCAGTTGCCAGTGGTGGTCAACTATGACTTGCCGCGTTCGGCTACCGACTACACCCATCGTATTGGCCGTACCGGACGTGCTGGTGCCAGCGGCGATGCAGTGAGCTTTGTGACGGTAGCCATGCAGGCGCACTGGAAGCTGATTCAGAAACGAGAAAAGCTGGAACTGGCACTGGAAGTGGTGCCGGGCTTTGAACCGACAGACACGCCCGTGCAACCGTCGGCATTGAACGATGGCACAGGCGGCGTCAAAGGCAAACGCCCAAGCAAGAAAGACAAGCTCAGGGCCGCCCAAGCCCAAGGGTCGTCGCGAAGCGATTAAGCGTCGCTGTCCTCTTCAGGCGGGTCCCTATCGGCCGTTTGTTCGGACGCATGTGGCGCCGGCACGCGAATGCCGTGCTTGCTCAGAATTTCCACATACACCGAGCCTGCGCCGGCCTTGGCGAGGGTGTCAACCGCTTCAATGACGGCACTGACGCGAACCGCCTCTGCGCTCTGTGCATCTGCGCCGACTTTGCAGTCAAAGTCCCAAAAGTCAGCGTCTACAGGCACGGGGCGACTGCGTTCGCGTTTGAAGTATTTGCGGATGTCGTGTTTGACGGCATCGAGCACGCGATCGGGGTGTTTGCCTTCTACGCTGAGGGGGTAGGTTTTTTTCATGCGGTCCTTGTGGGAATCAGCGCCCAAAAGGACGGTGTGGAAATGAGGGTCTGGGGCATTACAGCTGGGCAAACACATCCGCGGCGACGGCGATGGTGTCTGCAATGTCGGCGTCGGTGTGGGCGGCGCTCACAAAGCCGGCCTCATACAGCGCGGGAGCAATATACACGCCACGGTCCAGCAGGCCATGGAACAGCTTGTTGAATTTGGGGCTGTCGCTGGTCATGACTTTCGCGTAGTTCTGCGGCAGCTCGGGCAGCAAGAAAAAGCCGAACATGCCGCCCTGGCAGTCGGCAGAAAACGGCACGCCTGCCTTGGCCGCAGCGTCCTTGAGGCCGTCGACCAGGCTTTGCGTTTTGGCGCTCAGACTGTCCCAGAAGCCGGGCTTGGCGATTTCCTTGAGGGTGGCCAGGCCACAGGCGGTGGCCACCGGGTTGCCACTCAAGGTACCTGCCTGGTAGACCGGGCCGGTAGGGGCCAACTGGCGCATGATTTCGCGTGGGCCGCCAAAGGCTGCCAGGGGCATGCCGCCGCCAATCACTTTGCCCAGCACGGTCATGTCAGGTTTGAAGCCGGGGATCAGGCCAGCGTACACGCTCTGTGCACTGCCCAAGGCCACGCGGAAACCCGACATCACTTCGTCAAACACCAGCAGCGCGCCGTGTTCGGTGCACAGCTCGCGGCAGCGCTTCATGAAGGGCACGCTGGCTCGAACAAAGTTCATGTTGCCCGCGATAGGCTCGATCATCACGCAGGCCAGCTCCTTGCCGT
>JALRIL010000082.1 GCA_023255445.1 Limnohabitans sp.
ACCATCAGCCCTGCGCAGCTGCAAAAAGACTTTGACGCTGTGTTGCTGACCGGTGGTTCCGAACAGTCACGTGACTTGCCCGCACCTGGCCGAGACTTGGCAGGCATTCACTTTGCGATGGAATTCTTGCCTCAGCAAAACAAGGTCAATGCGGGCGACAAGCTCAAGGGCCAGCTGCGTGCCGACGGCAAGCACGTCATCGTGATCGGCGGCGGTGACACCGGCTCCGACTGCGTGGGCACCAGCACCCGCCACGGCGCCGCCAGCGTCACCCAGTTCGAGGTGATGCCCATGCCCCCCGAGCAAGAAAACAAGGCGCTGGTCTGGCCCTACTGGCCGCTCAAGCTGCGCACCAGCTCCAGCCACGACGAGAGCGCCGAAAAAGGCCTGCTCAAGCGCGAGTTCGCCATCTCCACCAAGGAATTCATTGGCAAGAACGGCAAGGTCACAGGTTTGAAGACCGTCCATGTCGAGATGAAAGACGGCAAGCTGGTCGAAATTCCCGGCACCGAGAAGGAATACCAAGCTGACCTGGTGCTGCTGGCCATGGGCTTTACCAACCCGGTGACCACCGTACTCGATTCCTTCGGTGTGGACAAGGACGCCCGCGGCAATGCCAAGGCTTCGACCGACTTCATCGGCGGCTACGCCACGAACGTGCCCAAGGTCTTTGCCGCTGGTGACATGCGTCGTGGACAGTCGCTGGTGGTGTGGGCCATTCGCGAAGGCCGTCAGGCCGCACGCGCTGTGGACGAGTTCCTGATGGGGGCTACCAGCCTACCGCGCTAATTCTTAGTACAATCCCTGAGAAACCGAAGGTAAACATTTCCGTTTGCCTGCAAGCCACAAGAGCCGGTCCCTGCCGGCTCTTTGCATTCATGTCCTCCGAACCATCACCCACTCTCGTTGAACTCGATCACGTCACCTTTGGCTATGGTGACCGGATCATCCTGCGTGATGTGAGTTTGAGTGTGCCTCGTGGCAAGGTCACGGCCCTGATGGGGGTCTCCGGTGGCGGCAAAACCACGGTGCTGCGGCTGATCGGTGGGCAGGTCAAGGCCCAAAGCGGTCAAGTGCGGTTTGACGGTGCCGATGTCGGCCAGATGAGCAGCGCCCAGTTGTATGACGCGCGAAGACGCATGGGCATGCTGTTTCAGTTTGGCGCGCTGTTCACGGACATGAGCGTGTTTGACAACGTGGCTTTTCCGCTGCGCGAGCATGCGCGGCTGCCCGAGTCCATGGTGCGCGACATTGTGCTCATGAAGCTCGATGCCGTGGGCTTGCGTGGCGCGCGTGACTTGCTGCCGTCTGAAATTTCCGGGGGCATGAGTCGCCGTGTGGCCCTGGCGCGTGCGATTGCACTGGACCCGCAACTCATCATGTATGACGAGCCATTTGCGGGCCTGGATCCGATCTCCCTGGGCACGGCTGCGCGGTTGATCCGGCGCCTCAACGACAGCCTGGGTCTGACCAGCATCATCGTCTCGCACGATGTAGATGAAACCTTCGAGATTGCCGACCATGTGGTCGTGCTGGCCAACGGTCAGGTGGCGGCCCAAGGCACGCCTGCGCAGCTCAAGGCCAGCGCAGACCCTTTGATCCATCAGTTTGTGCATGCCTTGAGCGATGGACCGGTCGCGTTTCACTACCCGGCCCGCAGCGTTGCGGATGATTTCGGAGTGCAGGCATGAAGCTGCTGAACCTGCTGGAACAACTCGGCGCCAAGACCCGCAGCCTGTTGCAGGATTGGGGCTATGGTGCCCGGCTCTTGCTGCGTTTGCTGGCCTCATTGCCAGCGAGCCTGCGCCGCTTTGGCTTGGTGCGTGACCAGGTGCATTTCCTGGGGAACTATTCGCTGGCCATCATCACGGTGTCCGGCTTGTTCGTGGGTTTTGTGCTGGGTTTACAGGGGTACTACACCTTGCAGCGCTACGGTTCGGCCGAGGCGCTGGGGTTGCTGGTGGCGCTCAGTCTGGTGCGCGAACTGGGGCCTGTGGTGGCCGCTTTGTTGTTTGCCGGTCGGGCAGGCGCATCGCTGACTGCAGAAATCGGGTTGATGCGCGCAGGCGAACAATTGACAGCGTTGGAAATGATGGCTGTGGATCCGGTCAGGCGCATTCTGGCGCCGAGATTCTGGGGCGGGGTGATTGCCTTGCCCGTGCTCACGGCGGTGTTCAGCGCTGTGGGCATTGTGGGGGCCTACGCTGTGGGCGTGCTGCTGATTGGCGTGGACGCAGGTTCGTTCTGGAGCCAGATGCAAGGCGGCGTGGATGTGTTCAAAGATGTGGGCAACGGCATGATCAAAAGCGTGGTCTTTGCTGTGGCTGTGACTTATATCGCTTTGCTGCAAGGCTTTGTGGCGCAGCCCACCCCTGAGGGGGTGGCCAATGCGACCACGCGCAGTGTGGTGATTTCTTCGTTGTCGGTGTTGGGGCTGGATTTCATCCTCACAGCGATGATGTTCAGCATTTGATGAGGCTGGGCAGGAGGCAGAGATGCAACGTTCAAAAAATGATGTCTGGGTCGGATTGTTTGTGGTGCTGGGCATGGTCGCCGTGCTGTTTTTGGCGCTCAAGTCGGCCAATTTGCTGCAATGGAACTGGCAGTCCACCTACAGCGTGATGGCCAAGTTTGACAACATTGGCGGGCTTAAGCCCGGGGCCGCCGTCAAGAGCGCCGGTGTAGTGGTGGGCCGCGTTGCCCGCATTGACTTTGACAACGAGTCCTTTCAGGCCCGTGTCACCTTGGACATGCAAAACCAGCATCCTTTTCCCAAAGACAGCTCACTCAAGATCCTGACCAGTGGCTTGCTGGGTGAGCAATATGTGGGCATCGTGCCTGGTGCCGATGAAAAGAACCTGGCCGCTGGCGATCTGATCGGCACCACGCAGTCGGCAGTGATCCTTGAAAACCTGATCAGCCAGTTCCTCTACAGCAAGGCGTCTGAGCCCGCTTCGGGGGCTGCCCAATGAGTGTGTGGATGCGCCGTGTGGCGGCCGTGTTTGCGTTGGCCCTGCTTTCGGGTTGTGCAACTGCACCCGGACAAGCCCGAGATCCGCGCGACCCCTGGGAGGGCATGAACCGCTCGGTCTACAGTTTCAATGACAAGCTCGATCAGGTGGCGCTCAAACCTTTGGCCAAAGCCTACGTGAATGTTGTGCCCTCGCCTGTGCGGACTGGGGTGGGCAACTTCTTTGGCAACCTTGGGGACGTCTGGACTGCAGCCAACAGCCTGTTCCAGCTCAAAGGTCAGCATGCCGTCGAGAGTGCCATGCGTGTCGTGATCAACACCACCTTCGGCCTGGGGGGCTTGCTGGATGTGGCCACTGAGATGCGCTTGCCCAAACACAAGGAAGACTTCGGTCAGACCCTGGCCTACTGGGGCATGCCTTCTGGTCCGTACCTGGTCTTGCCCGTGCTGGGGCCCTCCACCTTGCGTGACACTGCGGCCATGCCGCTGGACATGAAGGGCGATCTGGTCAATCAGGTATCGGAGGTGTCAACGCGCAACAGCTTGACTGCGCTTCATGTGACCGATATCCGCGCAGGGCTGCTGCAAGCCACAGATCTGGTCAAGGATGCAGCGTTGGACCCCTACACCTTTGTACGTGACGGCTATCTGCAAAAACGTCTGAACGATGTTCATGACGGTAATCCCCCCAGTGATTTTGACTACAACGACCCGGATTTGAAATAAGAATTTGGTTACATCCTGACATGCATCAGATGCGGGAAGCCTCTACAGTAAAACCCATGACACCTACGAAATTTATCTCTTCACGTCGTCAATGGTTATCGGCCCTCGCTTGCGCCGTGGCTGCCGTATCGTGGCCGCAGGCTTGGGCTGCGCAGGAATCGCCTGATGCCTTTATTTCGCGCATCACCAACAGCACCATCAACACCATCAAGGCGGACAAGAACCTGCGCAGCGGTGATACCAACCGCATCATGAAGCTGGTCGATGGCGAACTGATGCAGTATGTGAACTTTCGCCGCATGACGGCGCTGGCGGTGGGCCCAGCCTGGCGCAAGGCCACCGATGCGCAGCGAACCCAGTTGCAGGAGGCCTTCAAGCTTTTGTTGGTGCGCACTTATGCGGGGGCTCTGAGTCAGCTTGGTGAACAAAAGGTGGTGGTCAAGCCCGTTCGTCCTGGCCAACCGGAGAGCAACCTGGTGGTTCAGACCGAGGTGCAGGGCAAGGGCGATCCTATTCAGATGGATTACCGTCTCGAGAAAAGTGCTGATGCTGCATCCGGCTGGTTGGTGTTTGACATGAACGTGCTCGGTGTTTGGTTGGTCGAGAATTACCGCACCCAGTTCAGCAGTGTGATCAATGCCAACGGCATTGATGCCCTGATTGCCAACCTCAATGAGCAAAACAAACGTAACGCCGGCAATGTCAGCGCTGCCGTTAAATAAACCATGATCCATTTGCCCGCGACCTTGACGCATGCACAGGCAGAAAGTTGCCTGAGCGAACTGCGCGCGCAGATGGGCGCGGGCGAGGGCGACTTTGAGCTCGATGCTGCCGGCCTGCAGGCTTTTGATTCCTCGGCCTTGGCGGTTTTGCTGGCTTGCCGCCGCCATGCCCAGGCCTCTGGCCGGGAGTTCAGTGTCCTGCGCATGCCAGAGCGGCTGCGCTCGCTCGCCCATGTCTACGGGGTGCTGGACCTGCTGGGGCACTGATCCCTGTTCGCAAGTCTTTTGGACTCTTTGCGCCTATGGGGCGAGGGGAGCGAGGGTCGCAGCCCTTAAAATACACAACTCCCATGAGTGCACTCCTATTTCAAGTCGTCAGCAAGCTTTATCCTGCCCGCCAGGCGGGGCAAGGCACATTCAAGGCACTTGATGGCGTCAATCTGAGGGTGGAAGAAGGCGAGTTTTTTGGCTTGTTAGGCCCTAATGGTGCGGGCAAGACCACCTTGATCAGCATTCTGGCGGGTTTGGCGCGCGCGAGCTCAGGCAGTGTGCAGGTGCATGGCCACGATGTGCAGGCCGACTTTGCCCAGGCTCGTCGCCTGTTGGGGGTGGTGCCTCAAGAGCTGGTGTTTGACCCTTTCTTTACCGTGCGCGAAGCCTTACGCATTCAGTCGGGCTATTTTGGCGTGGCCAAAAACGATGCATGGATCGATGAACTGTTGCACAACCTGGGGTTGAGCGACAAAGCCAACAGCAATATGCGCCAGCTCTCAGGCGGCATGAAGCGACGTGTGCTGGTGGCTCAGGCTTTGGTGCACAAGCCCCGCGTGATCGTGCTCGATGAGCCGACAGCGGGAGTGGATGTGGAGTTGCGCCAAACCTTGTGGCAATTCATTGCCAAACTCAACAAGCAAGGCCACACCGTCTTGCTGACCACCCATTACCTCGAAGAAGCCGAGGCGTTGTGCGGCCGGATTGCCATGCTCAAACAAGGTCGTGTGGTGGCGCTGGAGCGCACCTCTGACTTGTTGCGCTCTGCGACAGCGCAAGTGCTGCGTTTCAAGATGGATGGTGTGTTGCCCGATGCCTTGGCTGCGCTGGCACGCGTGACGGGGCGGATCGTGCAGCTGCCGGTACACAACGCCATCGAAATCGAAAACCATCTGGCTGCGGTTCGTTCGGCGGGCTTGGTGGCCGAGGATGTCGAAATTCGCCAGGCCGACCTGGAAGATGTCTTTCTGCAGGTGATGTCGGCAAAGGATTCGAAATGACCGGCTGGCGAACCCTGTTTTACAAAGAGGTCCTGCGTTTCTGGAAAGTCAGTTTCCAGACCGTGGCCGCGCCAGTACTGACCTCGGTGCTGTACATGTTGATTTTTGGCCATGTGCTGCAAGATCATGTCAAGGTCTATGACGAGGTGCCCTATACGTCCTTTCTGCTGCCGGGCCTGATGATGATGAGCGTCCTGCAAAATGCTTTTGCCAACAGCTCCTCAAGCCTTATCCAGAGCAAGATCATGGGCAACCTGGTGTTTGTGCTGCTCACGCCGCTGTCGCACTGGAGCTGGTTTGTGGCCTATGTGGGCTCGTCCGTGGTGCGTGGTCTGGCGGTGGGTCTGGGCGTGTTTGTCATCACGGGCTGGATGGTGCACATCCAGTTTGTCTGGCCGCTGTGGATTTTGGTCTTTGCTGTTCTGGGCGCTGCCATGCTCGGGGCCTTGGGCTTGATCGCTGGTCTTTGGGCCGAAAAGTTTGACCAGATGGCGGCTTTCCAGAACTTCATCATCATGCCCATGACGTTTTTGTCGGGAGTGTTTTATTCCATTCACTCGCTGCCACCGTTTTGGCAGCAGCTGTCACACCTGAACCCGTTTTTCTACATGATCGATGGTTTCCGCTATGGATTCTTCGGTCAGAGTGATGTGTCGCCCTGGACCAGTCTGTCTGTGGTCGGGCTGGCCTTTGTGCTGGTCAGTGCGGTGGCGCTGACCTTGCTGCGCACAGGCTACAAAATTCGCAATTGAGATGAGCATGAACGCCGAACAACTCCACGCCATCATCGCAGCGGGCTTGCGCTGCGATCACCTTGAAGTCGATGGCGATGGGCGCCACTGGAGCGCGGTGATCGTGTCGCCCGAATTTGAGGGCCTGCGCGCGATTGCGCGTCACCAGCGCGTGTATGCCACGCTGGGCACCAAGATTCAGACGGACGAAGTGCACGCGCTGTCCATGAAAACCTACACGCCCCTTGAGTGGGCCAAGCAACAAGGCTGAACGGCATGGACAAACTTCTCATTCGCGGCGGCCGTTCTTTGCAAGGCACGATTGATGTGGCTGGCGCCAAAAACGCCGCTTTGCCCGAATTGTGCGCAGCCTTGCTCAGCGCTGAGCCCGTGACCCTGGGCAATGTGCCGCGCCTGCAGGACGTGGCCACCATGCTCAAGCTCATTCGCAACATGGGCGTTCAGGCCGAGCACCACGACGACGGGTCGGTCTCGCTGAATGCGGGCGGCTTGAACAACCCTGAAGCCCCTTACGAACTGGTCAAGACCATGCGCGCCTCGGTGCTGGCGCTGGGTCCGTTGCTGGCCCGCTTTGGCCGGGCCAAAGTGTCCTTGCCAGGGGGGTGCGCTATTGGCTCGCGCCCAGTGGATCAGCACATCAAGGGCCTGCAGGCCATGGGCGCCGAAATCAGTGTCGAACACGGCTACATGCTGGCCAGCTTGCCGGCAGGTCGCACACGCTTGAAGGGTGCGCGTATCACCACCGACATGGTCACCGTGACAGGTACCGAAAATTTCCTGATGGCCGCTGCCCTGGCCGAGGGCGAGACCATTCTTGAAAATGCAGCCCAGGAACCCGAGATTCCTGACCTGGCCGAAATGCTCATCAAGATGGGTGCCAAAATTGAAGGTCACGGGACCAGCAAGATTCACATTCAGGGCGTCGAGCGTTTGCATGGTGGCCAACATCAAGTCGTGGCAGACCGAATTGAGGCCGGTACTTTTCTGTGCGCCGTAGCGGCAACAGGCGGCGATGTGGTGTTGCGCCACGGCCGAGCGGATCACCTCGAAGCCGTCATTGAAAAATTACAAGCCGCAGGTGCCCTGATTGAGGCGGGCGAGGGGTTCATCCGCGTGCGCAGCCAGGGTCGCTTGAAGGCGCAGAGTTTTCGTACCACCGAGTACCCGGGTTTCCCGACCGACATGCAAGCCCAGTTCATGGCGCTCAACTGCATTGCCGAGGGCGCCAGCAAGGTGACAGAAACGATCTTTGAAAACCGGTTCATGCACGTCAACGAACTGGTGCGTTTGGGAGCCAACATCCAGATCGATGGCAAGGTGGCCATGGTCGAAGGCGTCACACAACTCTCGGGCGCCACAGTCATGGCGACCGATTTGCGCGCCTCTGCCAGCCTGGTGATTGCTGGTCTCGTGGCTGAGGGCGAAACCTTGGTGGATCGCATCTATCACCTTGACCGCGGCTACGACCGCATGGAAGCCAAACTGCGCGCCGTGGGCGCCGACATTGAAAGGGTCAAATGAGCACGATCACCCTGGCCCTGTCCAAAGGACGTATCTTTGATGAAACCTTGCCGTTGCTCAAAGCAGCGGGCATCGAGGTGCTGGAAGACCCTGAAAAGTCACGCAAGCTGATTTTGCCGACCAACCAGCCCGATGTGCGGGTGGTGCTGGTTCGCGCCACCGATGTGCCCACTTATGTGGAGTACGGTGGTGCCGACCTGGGTGTGACGGGTTTGGACACGCTCATTGAGCATGGGGGACAGGGGCTGTACCAACCCTTGGACTTGCGCATTGCCAAATGCCGCATGAGCGTAGCCGTGCGGGCCGATTACGACTATGCCGCCCAGGTTCGGACCGGTTCGCGCTTGCGTGTGGCCACCAAATACACCAGCATTGCCCGTGATTTCTTTGCAGACAAGGGGGTGCACGTGGACCTGATCAAGCTCTATGGCAGCATGGAGCTGGCGCCCCTGACCGGCCTGGCGGACGCCATCGTCGATTTGGTATCCACCGGCAGCACGCTCAAGGCCAACCACCTGGTCGAGGTCGAACGCATCATGGAGATCAGCTCGCGCCTGGTGGTCAACCAGGCTGCGCTGAAACTGAAGCAGGCGCCCATCCGCGCCATCATCGACGCCTTCGCCGGTGCCGTGAAAAAGGACTGAGCATGACAGCCAAGCCTGTGTCTGCCCAAGCACTTCGCCTCTCCACCCAAGACGCTGGTTTCGAAGACGCATTCGCGAAGCGTCTGCATTGGTCGGCCGACACCGACGCAGCCATTGAGCAGCGCGTCGCCGACATCCTGATTGACGTGCAGACACGTGGTGACGCGGCGGTGCTGGACTACACCCAACGGTTTGACGGTCTGAACGCCACCAGCGTGGC
>JALRIL010000124.1 GCA_023255445.1 Limnohabitans sp.
AGCATGGAAATAGTATAAATACATTGCACAGACAATGGTAAAATTAAAACAGCAGAAGTATTAAGTCAAACAGACAAGTATATGAAAGTGGTGTTTTACGACGGCAAGGCCATCTCCGTAGAACTGCCCACCAGCGTGGTGCGCGAAATCACCTGGACCGAGCCCGCCGTCAAGGGCGACACGTCCGGCAAGGTGCTCAAACCCGCCAAGATCGCCACCGGCTTCGAAGTGCCCGTGCCCCTGTTCGTGAACCAGGGCGACAAGATCGAAATCGACACGCGCACCGGCGAATACCGCAAGCGCGTCTGATCGGTTCAGACCCTGCTGAAAAGGCCCTTTGAGGGCCTTTTTTCTTGCCTGGGTGTTTTGTCGACGATGTGCACTTGCCGCACAATGCACGCATGAAGTCCACACACAGCATCAAAGACCTCGCACTGCCCCACGCCTGGGCAGAACTTCAAGCACAGACGGGTAATGATGACTTCATGAAGCCATCCAACTACCGTCTTGCTTTTGCCGATCCTGAATTCCTGCTGCGCCGCGAGACCCGGGGTATCCGTATTCAACTGGAAATGCTCAAACCCGATCTGGAGCAATCCAAGGCGGGCATTGAACACACGATTGTGGTCTACGGCAGCGCCCGATTTATAGATCGCGAGCGGGCCAAAGCACAGTGGTTGGCCGCGCAAAAGAACGGTTCAGAAGAAGACTTGGAAGCAGCCCGCAGGGCCGTGCACAACGCCGAGTACTACGAAAGCGCGCGCGAGTTCGCCCGCCTGGTGGCTCAAAACAGCGCCCACCACCCCATCGCCGACAAGCTCTACATCTGCACCGGCGGCGGACCGGGCATCATGGAAGCCGCCAACCGAGGAGCCCACGAGGCGGGTGCACCGTCAGTGGCCCTGAACATTGCGCTGCCACACGAACAGCAAGCCAATCCTTATGTCACGCCGGCGTTGAGTTTTAAATTCCACTACTTCGCAATGCGAAAAATGCACTTCATGATGCGCGCGAAGGCCCTGGTGGCCTTTCCCGGTGGATTTGGGACACTGGATGAGTTGTTTGAAGTCTTGACGCTGGTGCAAACGCGCAAAGCCAAACCCGTACCGATCTTGCTGTTTGGCAGCGACTACTGGAAACGCCTGCTTAACCTGGACATGTTGCTCGAGGAAGGCACCATCAGCGCCGAGGACCTGGAAATCCTCAGCTATGTGGACACGCCGCAAGATGCATGGCAAAACATTTGCGATTTCTACAGCCTGCCCCCCGGCAACGAAGGCCTGTGCAAGCCCGATTGAGAAGCCAAAGACTCAATCCAGCGCCTCGTCCTGTCCGGGCAGCAGATGCTTAGCCTGCTCATCGGGCAAGGCATCCACCTGCCGCAAGGCGCGGTGCATCACATTGCTACGGGTCTGCGCCTGATCCAGGGTGTTGAGCACGGTTTGGGTTTGGTTGCGGACCTTGGCCAGCACATCGCCAAACTTGCCAAATTCGGTTTTGACTGCACCGAGCACCTGCCAGACTTCGCTCGAGCGCTTCTCCAGCGCCAGCGTCCGAAAGCCCATCTGCAGAGAGTTGAGCATGGCCAGCAAGGTGGTCGGGCCAGCCAGTGTCACGCGATGGTCGCGCTGCAAGGCCTCCATCAGGCCCGGGCGACGTAAGACTTCGGCATACAAACCCTCGGTGGGCAGGAACATGATCGCAAAGTCCGTGGTGTGTGGTGGCTCCAGATATTTATCCGCCATGGATTTGGCCTCCAGACGAATACGGTTTTCCAGGGCCTTGGCCGACACCTCGACCTGCACTGCATCCGCACGCGATTGGGCGTCGAGCAAACGCTCATAGTCTTCATTTGGAAATTTGGCATCGATGGGCAACCAAACAGGGGAACCATCATCGGCACGGCCTGGCAGACGAATGGCAAAATCCACGCGGTTCTTGTCGCCCGGTTTGGTGGCAATCTGCTCGGCGTATTGCTCAGGCGCCAACACCTGCTCCAGCAAGGACTGCAACTGCGCCTCGCCGAACATGCCACGGGTCTTGACGTTGGAGAGCAGGTGCTTAAGGTCCCCCACCCCTTGCGCCAGGGTTTGCATTTCACCCAAGCCCTTATGCACTTGCTCCAACCGTTCAGCGACTTGCTTGAAGCTCTCTCCCAAACGCGCTTGTAACGTGGCCTGCAGTTTTTCGTCCACAGTCTGCCGCATCTCGTCAAGCTTGGCTGCATTGCCCTGCTGTAACTGGTTGAGTTGGGCCTCGATGGTGGCGCGCATTTCGGTCAATCGGCGAGCATTGGTCTCGCTGAGCAATTGCACCTGCTGAGCCAGGCTGTCCATCAGGTTTTTTTGCAGCAAGGCCACTTGCTGCGCAAGCGCATCGATTTGCTGGTTTTGGGTACGTGTGGTTTCGGCACCTTGCTGCAACAGACTTTGCTGAAACAAGGTCAGCGTCTGCATTTGTTCCTGCCTTGCAGTCACCGCAGACTGGGCCACCTCCGTGCGAAGCTCGCGCTCGAGGCGCTCATTTTGCTGCTGAAGCTGACTTTGAAGTTGCTGCAACTGCTGCAGCACCGGATGGAGGTCAGTGGTATGGGGTCGGCGCAAGATGAGCCACACGCCCCCCACCAGCAGGAGCGACAGCGTCAGCCACCCCCACAAAACCACATCCATGTCCATCACCGAAACCAGATGAAGGTCATGATGATGAACAAGGGCACCAGCACTGCACCCGACCACAGCAGGTAACCAAAGAAGCTGGGCATCTTGACGCCACGGTCTTCTGCAATGGCTTTGACCATCAGGTTCGGTGCATTGCCGATGTAGCTGTTCGCGCCCATGAACACGGCGCCAGCGGAAATGGCGGCCAGTGTGCTGGCACCTGCGGT
>JALRIL010000174.1 GCA_023255445.1 Limnohabitans sp.
GAGCTGCTGCTAAATCTGCCTCACTAAGCATCTGATTAGAGCCAACAGTTAAGTTAATCAATCCTGCTGTAGCGTCATCAGTAGTGTTTAACGTCTCAGCAATCTGCTCTGGCGTTACACCTGCTGCTTTAGCCTGCTCTATAGCGTCTAGCAGAAACTCACCTGCACCGTCGCCTACACCGCCTTGCCCGACTGGACCCAGTCGATCGGCATGATCTTCTCGCTGATCCTGCTGGCTCCCAGCTGGGGCGGCATGATCAACGGCATCATGACCCTGTCGGGTGCCTGGCACAAACTGCGTGACGACCCGATCCTGCGCTTCCTGATCGTGTCCCTGTCGTTCTACGGCATGTCCACCTTCGAAGGCCCGATGATGTCTATCAAGACTGTCAACGCGCTCAGCCACTACACCGACTGGACCGTGGGCCATGTGCACTCGGGCGCTTTGGGTTGGGTGGGCCTGGTGACCATGGGCTCCATGTACTACCTGATTCCTCGCCTGTTCGGCCAGAAGCAGATGTACAGCGTCAAAGCCATTGAAGTCCACTTCTGGACAGCCACCATCGGTATCGTGATTTACATCGCAGCCATGTGGATTGCAGGTGTCATGCAAGGCCTGATGTGGCGCGCCATCAACCCCGATGGCACATTGACCTATACCTTTGTGGAATCGGTCAAGGCATCCATGCCTTTCTATGTGCTGCGTTTGGGCGGTGGTCTCTTGTACCTGGGTGGTATGTGCCTGATGATGTGGAACGTCGTCAAGACAGCCACCATGGGTCGTTCGATCGACGTACAGATTCCCGCTGTCACGGCTCACGCCTGAGGAGAAAAATAACATGGCAAACAACCATCAATCTGGCGGCGTTTCCCACGAAAAGATCGAAACCAGCAACTTTCTGATGATCGTTCTGATCTTCATTGTGCTGCTGTTCGGCGGTCTGGTCGAAATCGTTCCGCTCTTTTTCCAGAAGTCCACCACACAACCCATCGAAGGCCTCAAGCCCTACACGGCGTTGCAAGTGGCAGGCCGAGACGTCTATGTCCGTGAGGGCTGTTACAACTGTCACTCGCAGATGATCCGTCCCTTCCGAGCCGAAACTCTGCGTTATGGTGCTTACTCCCTGGCAGGCGAGTTCGTTTACGACCACCCCTTCCAGTGGGGCTCCAAGCGCACCGGTCCTGATCTGGCCCGCGTGGGCGGTCGCTACAGCGACGAGTGGCACCGCATCCACCTGAACAACCCACGCGATGTGGTGCCTGAGTCCATCATGCCGGCTTATCCCTGGCTGGAGAAGAACACCATTGACGCGTCGAGCATCGGTGCTCACATGAAGGGTTTACGTACCCTGGGTGCGCCTTACAGCGACGAAGAAATCGCCAAGGCTGCCGATGAAGTGAAGGGCAAAACCGAAATGGAAGCGGTCATCGCTTACCTGCAGGTTTTGGGTATCCATCGCAAGTGAAGTGACTGGGGACTGTTATGGACATCAATACCGCTCGCTCTATCGTGACTGTGCTGACCTTCATTGCCTTTTTAGGCATCGTTTGGTGGGCCTGGTCAGGTCGTAACAAGGCCAAATTTGACGAGGCGGCGCAACACCTGTTGCGTCACGATGACTGATTGCCGGTCTCCATCCAAGAATTCAAGGAATAAACATGAGTGACTTCATCAGCAATTTCTGGTCTCTCTATGTGGCCGGGATCACCCTGGTCAGTATCATCGCCTGCCTTTTGCTCCTGTGGTTCTCGGGCAAGGCCAAGGCCATGACGGCCAACGACAACACCACGGGCCACGTCTGGGACGGAGACCTACGTGAAATGAACAACCCCTTGCCGCGTTGGTGGGTGGGCCTGTTCCTGATCACAATTGTGTTTGCCTTGCTTTACCTGGCCATGTACCCCGGTGCAGGCAACTTTGGCGGCAAGTTCGGCTGGTCTTCGCATGGCCAGTGGGAGTCCGAGATGGCCAAAGGCAATGAACAAGTGGCGCCTGTGTACGCCAAGTTCTCGGGCATGCCGGTGGAAGATGTGGCCAAGGATCCGCAGGCGATGGCCATCGGTGACCGGCTGTTCATGAACAACTGTGCACAGTGTCATGGCTCTGACGCACGTGGCAGCAAGGGCTTTCCAAACCTCGCCGATAGCGATTGGCTGTGGGGAGGTGCGCCTGAGGCCATCAAGGAAACACTGGTCAATGGTCGCCAGGGCATGATGCCGCCGATGGCTGCAGCTGTGGGTTCGCCAGACGATGTGCGCAACTTGGCGAACTATGTGCTCAGCCTGTCGGGTGCACCACACGATTCAGTCAAGGCTGCTTTGGGTAAATCCAAATTTGGTGCCTGCGCTGCCTGCCACGGTATGGACGGCAAAGGTACACAGGCCATGGGTGCCCCCAATCTGACTGATGACATCTGGTTGCATGGCTATGGTGAAAACGCGATTGTTGAGCGCATCAACAACGGCAAGCATGGTGTCATGCCGGCGTGGAAGGAAAAACTGAGCGAGGCTCAGATACATGTCCTCACGGCGTATGTTTGGGGCTTGTCAAATATCAAGGCAGCAGGCACCAACTGAGCGTACATTTCAAGGGCACCTTTTAAGGTGCCCTTTTTTGTTTAGTCGGGAAGAAAACTTTGGATACCCCATCTCCGCACAGACCAGAAGAACCCTCCACATCAGGCGGCGACGACAGTACCCAGGTCGTGTCGCTGTATGCGGCACAGCAGAAGATTTACCCGCGAAGCGTGCAGGGCTTGTTTGCCAAATGGCGTTGGGGCCTGGTCTTTCTGACGCAAATCATTTTTTATGGCCTGCCTTGGCTGGAGTGGGGGCAGCGTCAAGCGGTATTGTTCGATCTGGGGGCTCGGCGCTTTTATATTTTCAGCATCGTGTTGTACCCGCAGGACTTTATTTATCTGACGGGCTTGCTGGTGATTTCGGCCTTGTCCCTGTTTTTGTTCACAGCTGTGGCAGGGCGCTTGTGGTGCGGCTACGCCTGCCCGCAAACGGTTTACACCGAAATCTTTTTGTGGTTTGAGCATAAATTTGAGGGAGACCGTTCGGCTCGTATGCGGTTGGACGCGGCGCCTTTTGGTCTGAACAAGTTCTTGCGCAAAGGCGGCAAACACCTGGCCTGGATCGCTTTTGCCCTTTGGACCGGCTTTACCTTTGTGGGCTACTTTGCCCCGATTCGCCAGCTCGGTGGTGATTTCATCGCTGGTCAGGTCAGCGCCTGGGGTGTTTTCTGGGTGCTGTTTTACAGCTTCGCCACCTATGGCAATGCCGGCTTTATGCGTGAGCAGGTGTGCAAGTACATGTGTCCCTATGCGCGTTTTCAAAGCGCCATGTTTGACAGGGATACGTTGATCGTCACTTACGACGAGGAACGAGGTGAGCCCCGAGGTGCTCGCTCCAAGAAAGCCGATCTGAGTACCCTCAATTTGGGCGCATGTGTGGATTGCAGTTTGTGCGTTCAGGTTTGTCCTACAGGCATCGACATTCGTAAGGGCTTGCAGTACGAATGTATTGGCTGTGGTGCCTGCGCTGATGTGTGTGACACCGTCATGGACAAAATGGGCTATGCACGTGGCTTGGTCAAATACTCGACGCAAAACGCCATGGTCAACAAGTGGGACGCCAAGCAAACATGGCGTCGTGTGATGCGTCCGCGTGTGTTGGTGTACACCGCCATTTTGTGGATCATCATCATTGCCGTATTTGCCTCGCTGTTGATGCGCAAGCCCTTCAAGGTCGATATCGTGCGTGACCGTGCGACGCTGGCGAGAATCGTTTCAGGGGGCAACATTGAAAACGTCTATCGCCTTCAGTTCATGAACGCTGCCGAAACAGCGCTCGATTTCAAATTGTCGGTTGAGGGCATCCAGGGTTTGCAGGTTGTGACGGATGACGCTATCAAGGTTCCGGCCACTGAATCTCGCTGGGTGACGGTTCGTTTGCAAATGCCTTACGACGCAGCGGCTCCTGGCACACACGAAATACACTTCAACATCCATTCCTCCGATGCACAGGGGCAGGACGTCGGGCAACTCAGCGAGAAGTCCATGTTCCTCGTGCCACGTTGATCTTCAAAGGACAATGACCATGTCAAATTCAAACGCACCCAAGGCCTGGTGGCATTTTGGACACGTCTGGATGGTGCTGTTGGGTCCAGCCGTTGTGGTGGTAGCCAGTTTTGTCACCTATTACCTGGCTGCCCGGGCGCAGGATCCTGTCATCAATACCCAGATGCAGGTGTCTGCCGAGGAGGCTCCAGTCAATCGGGACATCAGCACGGCACCGGCCATGCAAGCGCGCAACCATGCGGCTACAGGCGTCATGCCAGAGCTCAAGGACAAGAAGTAACGACAAGTTCAGTGCCGGAAATCTTTTATACACCAGCAAGGAGACAAACAATGTTGGGACAACGTGTCATGTGGGTAGCCTGGCCGGCTTTTCTGGTAGCGGGCTTGTTGGAAGTCTTGGTGTTTGGTGTAGTCGATCCTCAGGATTTGTCCTGGTTCGGCCATCCCCTGGCCATGTCGCGAGAGGCGGTTTATACCGTTGGCTTTTTCGTCTTCTGGGTTTTGACCATGCTTTCCAGTGCACTGACCACCATGCTCAGCCTGTCACCGTTCGAGGTCAATCGTTGCCCGGTACCAGAGACCGAGCGTCCAGCAGATTGCGCCAAGCGCGCCTGCTGCCGATAACAATGCAAAGAGCCCCGATGACGGGGCTCTTTGCATTGAAGGCCGGTGCTTGGTCAACCGTTAGAGCAACTGGCCTGGTTGTTGACCAGGTTTTGCAGTGCTTGTGTGTTCAAGATGCGCAGATGGCGTTGTTTGACTTCGACAATGCCTTCTTCCACAAACTTCGAGAAGGTGCGGCTGACGGTCTCCAGTTTCAATCCCAGGTAGCTGCCGATTTCCTCCCGGGTCATCCGAAGCACCAGTTCGGATTGCGAGAACCCCCTCGCGTGCAGGCGTTGCACCAGATTGAGCAAAAAGGCTGCCACACGCTCTTCAGCCCGCATGCTGCCCAGAAGGAGCATCACGCCGTGTTCGCGCACAATTTCACGGCTCATGATCTTGTGGACGTGCGTTTGGAGTGCGGTGACTTCGCGGGAGATCTCTTCGATGCGGTCAAACGGCATCACGCAGACTTCGGCATCTTCCAGAGCAATGGCATCACAGGTGTGGTGGTCGTTCACGATGCCGTCAAGGCCGATGATTTCTCCGGCCATCTGAAAACCCGTCACTTGATCGCGACCATCTTCAGTGGCCAATGCCGTTTTGAAAAATCCGGTGCGAATGGCGTAGAGAGATGTGAATTTGTCCCCGTTGTTGAACAGATTCGTGCCGCGCTTGACCTTGCGGCGGGTAGCCACCAGTTCGTCTAGCTTGGTCAAGTCATGATCTGACAAACCTACAGGCATGCACAGCTCGCGCAAATTGCAATTGGAGCAGGCGACTTTGATGCTTTGTTTGTTCATAGGCTTAGGGTGCGGATTTGCCGCAAATCATGCCTTAAGCTTAATACGATTCGATGGCGTGTGTTCGAGTTAATCTTTTAGGATGCATTTTGTCTTGGCTCGCATTGCAAAGTTGATGTGCATCAAGGTGGAGTTTCTGGGGTGGACGCACATTACAGGCTTCCAATTGAAATGTCTGCTGCACACCCATGAGTGCCATCACCTCCGAATTGCTCACCCGCTTTGATGTGTCGGGCCCACGCTACACCTCTTACCCCACGGCGGACCGTTTCGTCGAGGCTTTTTCGGAGGCAGACTACTTGCAGGCGCTGGATCAGCGACGCACAAGTCCCGCAGCACGCAGCCAGCCGCTGTCTTTGTATGTCCACATTCCGTTTTGTGAGTCGCTTTGCTATTACTGCGCCTGCAACAAAATCATCACCAAGCACAAGGACCGAGCCGAGACGTATTTGCGTTACCTGACACGCGAGGTTGAACTTCATGTCGCTCACCTTGGGCAAGGGCATGGTGTTAGCCAATTGCATTTGGGCGGCGGCACTCCCACCTTCCTCAGCGACGATGAGTTGCGCGAGTTGATGCACATGCTCAAGCGTAATTTTAATTTTGTAGCCGGAGGCGAGTACTCTGTCGAGGTGGATCCCCGTACGGTTGATGAACAGCGTCTGGCGGTTCTGGCCGAGCTGGGCTTTAACCGATTGAGTTTCGGGGTGCAGGATTTCGACCCCGCGGTCCAGAAGGCTGTGCACCGTATCCAGCCTGTTGAGCAGGTGTTTGCCTTGGTGCAGGCCTCACGCAAACTGGGCTTTGAATCGGTCAACGTGGATTTGATTTATGGCCTTCCCCAGCAAACGCCCGAGTCGTTTGACCGCACACTCGCGCAGGTCAATGAACTGCGTCCGGATCGCATTGCCTTGTACGCTTATGCACACCTGCCAGAGCGCTTCAAGCCTCAACGTCGCATTCATGCTGCCGAGCTACCTTCTGCTAGTGCCAAAGTGTCCATGCTGGCGAGGTCGATCGACGCATTTGAAGAAGGCGGTTATGTGTATGTGGGAATGGATCACTTTGCATTGCCAAATGACGCGCTGGCCGTAGCCAAGCGCCAGGGACGCCTGCACCGCAATTTTCAGGGCTACAGCACGCAGCCCGACTGTGATTTGATCGCGCTTGGTGTTTCTGCCATTGGCCGCGTGGGATCGACCTACAGCCAAAACGCCAAGACCATGGATGAGTATTGCGACTTGCTCGACCAAGGGCATCTGCCCGTGGTGCGGGGGTTGGCCTTGTCCCGCGATGACCTCATTCGACGCAAAGTCATCATGGCCATCATGTGTCAGGGAAATGTGCAGTTTGAGTCCATTAATTCATCATGCCTGATCGACTTCAAGCACTACTTTGCCAACGAGCTTGATCAGCTCCAGACCATGCAGGAGCAAGGGTTGGTGGAAGTCACAGCGCAAGGCATTCAGGTCACACCCATGGGCTGGTTCTTTGTGCGTGGCGTAGCCATGGTGTTTGACCGCTATGTGCAGGCGGACCGCAACCGGGCACGTTTTTCGAAGATCATCTAAGCTTTTGTCCGCAGCCCTAGTGGTATGAGGGCTGAAGGAAACGATTCATGCAAAGTTCATTGGCCATCACGGCCTTGGTCATGGGGCTTGCGGGTGGCCCTCACTGTATCGCCATGTGCGGCGCAGCCTGCGCGGGTCTAGGGCAGGCTGCAGGCAAGCGACGAACACACGCCATGCTGGCTTTTCAGATGGGGCGCGTGGTCGGGTACAGCACATTGGGCGCGTTAGCTGCGGCTACCGTGCAGGGCCTGGGTTGGCTGACCACCCAATCAGCGGCTTTGCGGCCTGCGTGGACCATGCTCCATGTCGCCGCTTTTTTGCTCGGGCTGCTCTTGCTGGTTCAGGCGCGTCAGCCTTTGTGGCTGGACACGGCGGCCAGCCGCTTGTGGGCGAAGGTGCGGGTCTTTAACCAGCGATGGGGCATGGCCGCGCCCATGTTGGTTGGCGTGTTGTGGGCTCTGATGCCTTGTGGGCTGCTGTATTCGGCGTTGATGGTGGCTGCATTGTCCAGCCAGGTCTGGCAAGGCACGGTGGTGATGGCCCTGTTTGCGCTGGGTTCCAGCGTCAGTTTATGGGTGGGCCCCTGGTTGCTGCTCAAACTGGGTCATTTGGGCGATGGCCGTTGGGGAATGCGTCTGGCAGGACTGGCTCTGGCGAGTCTGTCCGCTTGGGCCTTGTGGATGGGGCTGGTGCAAGACCAGGCGCCCTGGTGTGTGACGCCAGCTTGAAAATCAGTGGCTCAGGCCTTTGTAGAACATGTAAAACGCCAGGGAAAACAGCAGGCTGGCAAAGACTCGCTTGAGTTTCTTGACTGGCAACTTGTGCGCGACCGAGGCACCCACAGGGGCCATGAGCACACTGCATGAAGCAATCACGCCCAAAGCGGGCAACCACAAGTAGCCAAAAGAGTAGGGCGGCAAGTGGTCAAGCTTGAGCCCCGCCATGATGTACCCGAACACATTAGCCACTGCAATGGGTAGACCCAAGGCGGCGCTGGTGGCTACTGCCTGGTGGATGGTGACATTGCACCAGGTCATGAATGGCACACTGATGAAGCCTCCACCGGCGCCCACCAGCCCGGACAACATGCCGATGAAACCGCCAGCGCCCATCTGACCCGCAAAGCCGGGCATTTGACGGGTAGCCGAAGGTTTTTTATCCAGGAACATTTGCGTGGCCGAAAAGCCCACAAACAATGCAAAAAACAGAGCCAGAGAAGTGCCTTTGACCAGCGCAAAAATGCCCATGCTACCGATCATGCTGCCCAGCACAATGCCCGGGGCCAGCCCTTTGACGAGATCCCAACGGACAGCGCCTTTTTTGTGATGTGCACGAACACTTGAAAGGGACGTAAAAATGATGGTGGCCATCGATGTGGCAATGGCCATCTTGACGGCCAAATTTGCGTCGACACCTCGATGACCGAGCATATAAGTCAGAAACGGCACCATCAACATGCCCCCGCCGATGCCCAGCAGCCCCGCCAGAAACCCGGCGAACAAACCCAAAAAGGCCAATTCAAGGACCAAGGCAAGATCAATCATGTGTGCACCGCTAAAAAGGGAGAGAGGGTGTCTGCAAGTGCCACCGGACCGTCATCCTGAACCGGGGGTTCAGGTGGGCGAGGGCAGACTCACCTTGGGTTCATCTGACGCGAGACGATCACGCTGGAGAGACAATGTACCAAGCCCGAGCTCAATGAGCATTGGTTCAAGGAAATATAAAGCCCGGCGCGCACCGCAGACACACCCATTGTACGGTGGTCACAGCGTTATGTTCAGATCAGCTGACCGTCCTGATTGAGGGTCTGATCCAGCCGATGCAGCAAGGACACCAGACGCTCTGACCCCTGCTCGGATGGTCCGGCGCTGCTGGAGGTGGGGCTGGGAGAGGGGGGATTGGCTTCAAACGCCAGATTCAGGGCAGCCAGCACGGCAATGCGGTCGCGTGCCTTGATCTTGCCAGCATCCCGAATCTTGCACATGGCCGCGTCCACACGGTCTACTGCAGCGCGCAACTGGGACTCACCGTCTGGCGGGCAACCCAGCAGGTAGCTTTGCCCCATGATCTGCACTTCAACTTGTTTGGCACTCATGACTGCTCCTCTGCGGCGGTGCCCGGCAGGCGATCGATCAGGGCATCGACCCGCGCACGCGCAGCATTCAGTCGTGACTTGAGGGAGTCGCGCTCCTGCGTCAAGGCCTGCACTTGCTCGGCAAGCAGTGCATTGGTGCGTTGCAACTCTTCGTGGCGAACCAGCAAGCGTTCCACGCGCTCGGCAATTTGTTCAATCAGGTCTGGGCTGGACATGGCGGGCAAGGGGTTAGATCCGTGCATTGTAGGGTAGGCGACAGGCATGCCCCTTAAAATAGTCCTGTTGGTGCTCGCATGCCGGTTCGCGGCCTGCAGTTCAACGGGAAACAGGAGGGGACGCCCCGCAAGCGAACCTAACCTGTGCTGCCCCCGCAACGGTAAGCAGACGAGCCTTGGCTTTGCCCAGGCTCCGCTTTCATCTCAACAGCCACTGGCGCCATGAAACAGGCAGCCGGGAAGGTGATGAAGGTTGAATCTGCCAGCCCGGATACCGGCCAACAAGGCGATGCACGCCCGTCGTGCATCTTGATTGCCCATGCACTGTCGGGGAAGGCGGTGAGGGCGCTTGTCTTGTTTTTTAGATATGAAACTCTTTACTGATAGTGCACCATGGGTACGCTGTGCATTTGTTTTGGGTGCTTGTGTTTCAGCTCCCTCCAGCACATTTGCTCAAAGCCAAGCTATAGGGTCATTGCCTGACACAGTCATTTCTGCCTCACGCATTCCGCAAGACCCAACCTTGATGCCACAAGGTGTTTGGGTCATCACAGCTGAAGAAATTCGGTCCAGTGGTGTCACCACGGCCAATGAAGCCATTCGTTGGTTGGGCGGCGTTTCGGGTCGCATCGATTCATCTGGTGGACGCGATCAAACCTTGGATATTCGAGGCTTCGGTGAATCTTCCTCAAGCAACATTGTTTTCCTGGTGGACGGCGTTCGTCAGAACGAAGGCGATATGGGTGGAACCAATTTGTCTTGGATTCCGCTCGACAGCATTGAAAGAATTGAAATCGTCCGGGGCAGTGGTGCTGTGATGCACGGTGAAGGCGCCACGGCTGGTGTCATCAATATCATCACGAACAAAGGTCTTTCAGAGCCTGGCGGTAATGTGGGTGTGAGCCTGGGTACTCATGCGACCCGTGAGATCAAGGCATTCGTTGGTACACGCATGGATGCCTGGCGTTTTCTGGTCACTGGATCCAATTACGAAACGGACAACCACCGCAACAACTTTTACAACCGACAAACGAATGGCCTGGTCAAAGCCACCTACAGCGAAGGCTCCAGTCTCCTGTCTCTCCAGTTGGGCAATGAATCGGGCAAAGGCGGCCTGCCCGGTGGAATCACCGTGCAGGACTTTGCAACCGATCCTAGAAAGACCTACAAGCCTCTGGACAATGGCAGCAATGACTCCACCCATCTGAGTGTCAACAGTGAATTCGGACTTGGCGACTGGCGGGTTGCCATTGACTTGAGTCACAAGACAGTAAGTGTCGATTCGAATTACGTTGCTGATGATTTCTACAGTCAGAACAAGACGCGTGCCACACGCGGGGGCGGTCGCACCTGGCGCAATTGGACGGACGCTGGCCTGACGCATAAATTTCTGGTGGGAGCAGATGTCGAGCGCTGGAATCAGCAGCGCGACACGAACTTCGGCAACACTGTGGTCGACCAATCTTCGGATGCTTTGTTTGGCCGTTACGAATTAGTTTCAAAAGCGCTCGGCATAAGCGGCTACATGGGTGTCAGGAGAACGCAGTCCCAGCGAGAGGCGCAGGGTGATTATTCCGGGCGGTTGAATATTGACAACAACAGCTGGGATTTGGGGCTTGCAAAGACCGTCGCAGACGATGGAGAAGTTTTTGCACGAACCGGGACGAGCTTTCGTTTGGCCAATGCGGACGAATTCAGTTGCTATACCTACTTTTGCCCGAGCAATACGCTCAACCTTCTTAAGCCTCAATCATCACGCGATTACGAGGTGGGCTACAGGCAGCGCCAAGTGTGGGGGCAGTGGTCGACACGTGTTTATCGCCATGATTTGAATGATGAAATTGGCATTGGTTCGGATCAATTCTCGAACATCAACTACGATCCGACGCGCCGCCAGGGCGTTGAGATGGACATGAAGGCGCGCATCAGTCCAGTGGTTGATGCAGTTTTCCAATATGCACACCGCACTGCCACTTTCACCGAAGGGTCTAACTCAGGCAAGCAAGTTCCCTTGGCACCCAAAAATGTGTTGACAGCACGCGTAACTTATAAATGGACGCAAACGCAGAATGTGTCGTTGATGGGGCAGTGGGTTTCTGGACAAAAGATTGCAGGAGATTTTGGAAACACATGTCAGGATGACATTGCCAGCTACACCTTGGTCAATGTCCGATACAGCCAGAAAATCAGCATTTGGACGCTGTCTGCTGGGGTAAACAATTTGTGGGACAAGCATTACTACAACCTGCGCACGCGTTGTGATGCCACCAAGAAATCGGTTTACCCTGAAGTGGGTCGTACATTCTTTGTCATGCTTCAAAACCGCTTCTGATGAAAGTACCTGTCACTGGCCCCCAACGCATCGTCTGCCTCACCGAGGAAACGACGGAGTGGTTGTACGCGCTGGGGCAGGAGCATCGCATAGTGGGGATCTCGGGCTATACGGTGCGTCCACGCCGGGCCCGGGAGGAGAAACCTAAAGTCAGTGCCTTTTTAAGCGCCAAGATCGACAAGATCCTGGCACTCAAACCGGACTGTGTGTTCGGCTTTTCTGATTTGCAGGCCGACATTGCATCGGCCCTGATTCGCGCAGGCGTGCAGGTGACGGTGTTCAATCAGCGCAGTGTGGATGAGATTTTTTCTGTGCTCTATCAGGTGGGTGCGATGGTGGGGCAGGCTGATCAGGCCATGCAACGCATCACGCAAATGCAAGCCGAGCTCAACCGCATGCATGAACATGCAGCCACTTTCAAGCGTCGACCTCGTGTGTACTTCGAAGAGTGGGATGGTCCGCACATCAGCGGTATTCGTTGGGTGTCCGAGTTGATCGAAATTGCGGGCGGACAAGACATTTTCCCGGAACTGGCGACCCAGCCCATGGGCAAGGACCGCATCATTGCCGATCCGCAGCAAATCATTGACCGAGCGCCGGACATCATCATTGGCTCTTTGTGTGGCAAGAAATTCAGGCCTGAATCGGTAGCGCAGCGCGTAGGCTGGCAACACATACCCGCCGTAGAAAACAAGCAGGTGTTTGAAATCAAGTCTGCAGATATTTTGCAGCCCGGCCCGGCTGCCTTGAGCGATGGCGTGGTGCAGTTGCATAGCATTTTTGACCAGTGGGCTCAGCAATATGCCTAAGGTCACTTCATGGCTGTTGGGGGCGTGTGTGGCGTTCAGCCCACTGATGACATTCGCCACCACGGTGCAGGACGATGCGCACCAAACCGTCAGCATCCAAACACCTGTGCGCCGTGTGGTCAGCTTGCTGCCGTCTTTGACTGAGACAGTCTGTGCCCTGGGTGCCTGCGACAGGCTGGTCGGTGTGGATCGATACAGTAACTGGCCTGCATCTGTGCAGGCTTTGCCCAAGCTCGGTGGCGGCATTGACCCCAGCATTGAAAGCGTGGTCGCGCAACGGCCTGACCTGGTGCTCATGGCCGGCTCCACGCGAGGTGCTGATCGCCTGCAGGCCCTGGGTATCACGGTGCTGCGGCTGGAGCCGCGTACCCGCGCCGATGTGCAGCGGGTTCTGAGCACGGTAGCTAGCGCTTTGGGCTTGCCGTCTTCTGTGGCCCAACAAACTTGGCAAGACTTGCAAGCGGGTGTGGACAAAGCGGTTTCCACCCTAACGCCGCAAGCTCGGGCGCAGCGGGTCTATGTGGAAGTCAGCCCGGCACCCTACGGTGCCAGCGAGTCGTCCTTCATTGGCGAAAACCTGTTGCGCATGGGGGTGGCCAACATCTTGCCGGCGAGCATGGGCCCGTTTCCCAAAGTCAATCCAGAGTTTGTGGTGCGCGCCCAGCCGGATGTGATCATTGCGGGAGACAGCTCGCGCCAAAGCATGCAGATGCGTCCGGGTTGGTCGCAGCTCAAGGTTTTTAGCGAGGAGCGGTTGTGCGTGTTCCCGCAGGCGCAGGCCGACATTCTGGTGCGTGCCGGTCCGCGCATGGCCGAAGGCGCACGCCTGATGGTGGATTGCCTTAACCGCGCTGCAGCGGCGAAAGGCAAGGCGTCATGATGCTCAAACCCACCTGGTTTTGGACCGTGTTGCTGATGGTGTTGTCCGCGTTGGTATTGCTGCTGAGCACAGGGGTGGGCAGCCAGGGCTGGGAATGGCCCTGGAGTGCGCAAGCGTTGGCCGATCCGGTGCAGGCTCAGATCTTGTGGGACATTCGTCTGCCGCGCAGCCTGGGCGCCTGGCTGGCCGGGGCTTTGCTGGGTTTGTCTGGCGCAGTCGCGCAGGGCTTGTTTCGCAACCCTCTGGCCGATCCGTATTTGCTGGGCAGTGCATCGGGCGCTTCGTTGGGGGTGAGTGTCTACATGGGTGCCTGGGGCGGTTCGTTTTCGGCCACAGGCTGGGCCACGCGCCTGGGCATGACCGGAGCGGCTTTTGCCGGTGCTGTGCTTGCGGTGGTGCTGACCTTGATGCTGGCTCGCGGCGTACACCAGACCTTGCGTTTGCTGTTGGCCGGGGTGGTGGTGGGTGTGGTGTTGGGGGCGGTGACGTCGCTGGCTTCCCTGTTGCACCCTGAGGTGCTGCTGGCCATGCAGGGTTTTTTGCTGGGCTCGACCGCCTTTGTAGGTTGGAGCGCCAGCATGACCATGGCTTGGGCTTTGCTGCTGTGCCTGGGGCTGGCCTTGGCCATGGCGCGTGTGCTGGATGCACTGGCGTTGGGTGAGTCGACGGCGCGCAGCTTGGGCATGCCCCTGGGGCTTGCCCGTGTCACGCTCATTGCCACGTTGTCCTTGGCCACAGGAGCTGCCGTGGCGCAAACCGGGTTGATTGCTTTTGTGGGCTTGGCTGCACCGCATGCCGTGCGCTCTCGCATTCACACGACCCATGCAGGTTTGCTGGTGTTGTCCAGCCTGATGGGCGGCTTGCTCTTGCTGGCAGCAGATATGTTGGCGCGCAGTGTTGTACCGGCACAGGAGTTGCCGGTGGGGGCGTTTACCGCAGTTTTGGGGGGCGGCTATTTGCTGTGGCGCATGCATGCGGGGCAAAAAGGGGGCGCGGCATGACGGCTTTGGCCTTGCAAACCCAAGCCCTGCACGTCCAGCTGGGTGGTCGCGCGGTGCTGCAAAGTGTCAGTCTGGACATTCCCGCCGGGCAGTGGACTTGTGTGGTGGGCCCCAACGGCGCGGGTAAATCGACCTTGCTCAAAGCCTTGGCGGGGCTGTTGCCAGCCCAGGGGCGCATTGCGTGGCAGGGGGTCGAGCTGGCCAGCATAGACCGCCGAACTCGCGCCCGCCAGCTGTCCTGGTTGGGGCAGGGCGAAGTGGCCATGCTGGATTTGCGCGTGCGTGATGTGGTCATGCTGGGACGCTTGCCGCACCAGGACTGGCTGGCTGCGCCCAGCCGCACAGACCACTCTATGGTGCAGGCCGCTTTGGAGGCCACGCAAGCCTGGGCCTGGCGTGAACGCACGCTGGGCGAACTCTCGGGTGGCGAGCGCCAGCGTGTCTTGCTGGCCCGCGCCATGGCGGGCAACGCGCCTTTGATGTTGATGGACGAACCCTTGGCTAATCTGGACCCGCCACACCAGGTCGATTGGCTGGAGCAGGTGCAGTGTCTGCGGGCTCAAGGGACGACAGTGGTAAGTGTGTTGCACGAAATCGGCATGGCCCTGCATGCTGACCACGTGGTGGTCATGCAGGCTGGCCGCGTTTTGCTCGCTGGCGCGGCCAGTGATGCGCACACGCACCGAGCGATTGAGTCGGTGTTTGACAACCGCATTCGCATTCTTCCGCTGGACGGGCAGTGGGTGGTGCTGCCCAAGGGACGTGCCGCGTGAGTGCCCGCTGCATCATGGTGTTGGGCACCTCCAGCGGGGCTGGCAAGAGCTGGCTGACCACCGCGCTGTGCCGTTACTACGCACGGCAGGGGCTGAAGGTGGCGCCCTTCAAAGCACAGAACATGAGCAACAACGCCAGGGTTGTGGCCGGTGGCGAAATTGGCAGTGCACAGTATTTCCAGTCGCTGGCCGCAAGAGTTGTGCCCGACGTGCGCATGAACCCCTTGTTGCTCAAGCCCGAAGGGGATACCCGCAGCCAGGTGGTGCTGCTCGGGCAGGTGCATCGCGAACTGACCGAAACGCCCTGGCGTGGCCGCAGCGAAAGGGTCTGGCCGCACATTGCTGCTGCGCTGGATGAGCTGATCGCCGAAAACGATGTGGTGGTGATCGAGGGGGCAGGCTCGCCCGCCGAAATCAACCTGATGGACAACGACATCGTCAACCTGCGCGTGGCGCGGCACGCCCATGCGCAGTGCCTGTTGGTGACCGATATTGACCGGGGTGGCGCCTTTGCGCACCTGTACGGCACCTGGGCGTTGTTGCCATCGGATGACCAGCAACGCATCAAAGGTTTTGTGCTCAACAAATTCCGTGGTGATGCCAGTCTGCTGGCCCCAGGGCCGCAGCAGTTGCAGACCTTGACAGGTGTACCCACGTTGGCGGTGTTGCCCATGTGGTGGCAGCATGGCCTGCCTGAAGAGGACGGCGTGTACGGGAGGCAAAGTCTGTCACCGGCAGCTGTGCGCCTGACGGTGGCGGTGCTGGCGTACCCGCGCATCAGCAATCTGGACGAGTTCCAGGCGCTGCACAACGTGCCGGGGGTGCGTGTGGTGTGGGCGCGCAGCCCGGCTGATCTGGCGGGTCTGCAATCGCATGACTGGGTGGTTCTGCCCGGCAGCAAACACACCAGCAGTGACCTGTCCTGGCTGCGTCAGCAGGGGCTGGATGCCGCCGTGGCAGCGCATGCCCAGCGGGGAGGCGCGGTGTTGGGCATTTGCGGCGGCTTGCAAATGCTGGGTGAAGCCTTGATCGATACCATAGGCATCGACGGCAATGCACCGGGGCTGGGCCTGCTGCCTGTGGTCACCCAGTTTGCGGCCGACAAAACCGTGCAACATACCCAAGCGCAATTTGACCAAGTGCAAGGTCCGTGGGCCGCGCTGAGCGGGGTGCAGGTGCAAGGTTATGAAATTCACCATGGGCAAACGCAGGCCCATCCCGCCATGCTGGCTGCTGGCGCCGTGTTGCATGAGGTGATGCCGGGCCTGGCCTGGCAAGACAGCAGCGGGCAGGTGCTGGGCACGTATCTGCACGGTCTGCTGGAAAGTCCTGCCGTCTTGCACGCCTTGTTCGGCAGTGAGGCGCCAACGCTGGAGTCCGTGTTGGATGGACTGGCCGATTACATTGAGCGGCACTTTGAACCGCAAGCCTTGCAAGGCTTGCAGCAGGGCAAAGCCACTTAGGCTGCTTTTTTGGCGGTACGCACTGAGGTGCTTTTCTTGGGAGCTGCTTTTTTACCTTGAACCGCGTTTTCGAGCAGGATCAGCGTGTCCACGTAAGTCATGAAGCGTTGCAGGTAGTCGGGCGAGAGCTCTCGCATCATGCCTAGGGCGCGCAAGACAAGCATGTGTGAGTTGATGGGCCCCGCGTTTTGTGGCGCTTTGGACAAGGCTGTGCGCACCTGTTTTTGAACGCTGAGGGTGCGCAACTGCTTGCGAAACTGCTGCACTCTGGGGCTTTCGGGGAGGGTGCTCAGGGTTTGTGGCGCAGGCTGTGCTGGCGAGGCCAACGCTGCGGGCATCCCCATTTCGGCCAACAACAGCGACAGCGCAGAACGCGAGGGTGTTGGCTCTGCACGCGAGGTGCTGGCGTCTGGCTGGGCAACTGCTTGTTCAATCTGGTTGAGCAACTGCTCCAGCTTGGGGCGTAACGCCGTTTTCACCGTTGGTGTCTGGGTGGCAAAGCGCTCGCTCAGCCTATGAAGGTAGTGCCAGTTGACCGGGTCCAGACGCGGTGCGTTGGCCGCCAGCAGGGCTTGCAGGCGGGGCTCCAGTTCTGGCCATGCGGGCATTCGGTCAGGCTCCTGGCATATTCTCGGCTGCCGCTTTGGGCACGGGGGCAATTTCCACGCGGCGGTTTTGTGCGCGGCCTTGCTCGTTGGCATTCGAGGCCAAAGGCTGCTGCTGCCCAAAGGCGGCGGCAAACAGCATTGAGGCGGGCATGCCTTCTTCAATCAAGGTGCGCGTCACCGTCAGGGCGCGTTGGGCCGAAAGCTCCCAGTTGTCGTCAAATTTTCGGTTGCCACTGCGAATCACGCGGTCATCGGTAAAGCCGCTGACCATCAGGATTTCTTCGCGCGTTGTCAGGTAGCTGCGCAATGGGCCTACCAGGCTTTTGAGCAGTTGGCGTCCATCGGGCTGGAGCTTGTCGGAGTTGAGCTCAAACAGCAGCTTGCCGCTGATGCCAATGCGCCCGTTGTTCAACGTAATGCGGCCCGAGGCCAGAGGCACGGCCAGCGCTTGCTCCAGGGACAGGCGTTTTTGCTCTTCCACCTGGCGTTTCTGGACTTCGCTTTGCAAGTGTGAGGCCAGGTCCAGCTGCGCGGCCATGACGCCCACCAGCAAGAGCACAAAGGCACCCAGCAAGCCTGTCATCAGATCGGCAAAAGCAATCCACGTGGGCGTGGTGCTTTCGCTTTCAGCTTCCATTTCCAGCATCAGGCGGCTCCTTCGGGCTGACGCGTTTGCAAGGCCTCCAGCACGTCCTTTTGGCTGCTGATGCTCAGGTCAATCAATTCGCGGGCCTGTGCTACGTAGTACGCCAATTGCTCGTCGCTGCGCTGCATCGATTGGGCAATGGCCGCCTCGATGCGCTGCAGGTTGTTGGCCAGCTGTTCGCTGTGTTCGTTGAAGGTGCGCACGGCAAACGCAAAGGTCTCGCCCAGGCTGGAGACATCCACCGCGCTGGCGGTGACCTGCGCGGCAATCTCGCCGAGCTTGCCTGTTTCCTGGGTGACCTGAGCCCGGAAGGCTTCGCTGCTTTGCGCCACTTGGGCCTGGAAAGCGTCTTGGGTCTGGGCCAGGGAGGCCTGGCTGTTGGCCACCAAAGCGTCAATGACGCCACGCTGCTCGGTAGAGGCATGGTTGATGGCGTCCAACAATGTGCTGAGCGTCTCCAGAATGCGGGTGCGCTCTTCCAGCAGGGCGTTGTCGCGGGCCACGCTGACCGAAATTTCCTGACGCAGCTGGCCAATCACCGCTGCTGCGGCTCTAGGTGCCTCGGAGGCTGTTTCGATCAGGCGGGTGATCGGTGCCTCCAAAGCTGTGCCCAAAGTGCTCAAGTGTTGCGTGACCGTGGTTTCAAGATCGGCCAGTCGCGCCACGGCCGCTTCGCCGCGCTGGGCTTCCTGTTCGCGCAGGGCGGTGAGTTCTGTGCGCAACAACGTGGCCAGCTCCTGGGTACGCTGGGAATGTTGAGCTGCTGCTTCAGCTTCGCTGGCCAAGCGCACGCGTTGCAGCTCTTCGTTGCCGGTCATCAAGCGCTGAATATCGGCCAGTGTTTGCTGCGTTTGGTTGTGTACCTGTGTCGTGATGTTGTGTGCGGTGTGCGTGAGGGTGTCGCAGATGGCTTGCTGCTGTGCCAATGTCTGGCTGCCGCTGGTTTCCCACTGACTTTGCAGCGAGGTGGCCATGTCCTTGAGCGATTGGCTCCAGGCCTGCTGGCGCTCCTGGTCCAGCTGGGCCAGGCGGGTTTGCTGCTCGGACTGCATTTGCTGGACTTGGACGACAAGTTCTTGTGCACGGGCGCTGAAGTGTTGGTGACTGACCTCCAGCTGCTCGCGTGTGCTGCCCACCATGCGTTCGTGCATGGTTTGCGCTTGCTGGGCCATGTCGGCCATGGTGGCTTGCACCACCGGGCGGATACTGTCGCTGGCCAGCTGCATGCTTTCGCTGAGGCTGCTGCGCATGGACTGGTCCACCGAGCGGGCCAGTTCGCTGTAAACCGTTTTGACTTCGTTGTGAAAGCTGTTTTGCTGGGTTTTCAAATGTGCTCCCAGCTCTTGGCTGTGCTGCTCCATGCGTGCCATGAGCGTGCTCAGCTGCTCTACCACCTGGGGCAGGGCTTGCGACTGCTTCTGCAGGGCTTTGAACGTTTCCTGGCGTTGATACGCCAAAGAAAAGCTGCGCAATTGCTCACGTACCAAGGTGTCGAGCTGCAGCCCGGCAAGGGCGCGTTCGCGGCGCGCCAGGCTGGACATGAGGCCCAGCATGGCCGAGGTGGCCACGCCCGCCACCGACGTGCCAAAGGCCAGCCCCAAACCTTTAATGGGTTCGGAAAACGCAGCGCGCATGCCTTGCACACTGGAGGTGCCTTCCAGCGCAAACACCGCGCCGTTGAGCGTCACAACCATGCCCAAAAAGGTGCCCAGCATGCCAAGCATGACCAGTAGTCCGACCAGGTAAGGCGTGAATGCCGGGCCGGGCAGGGCCACACGATCGCCTTCCACGCGTTGGCGCACGGCATTGCGCAGCGCTGCAGGTACGGATTGAAGCCAAGCTTGCAGATCCGACACAGTGTCCGCCGTGCCTTGCAGGGCCTGGGTCAGCTGCGCCGTGCTTTGGCGAAAACGCTGCAGTTCCAGCGCGCCATACACATAAACAGATGCCACCAGCAATGTCATGATCAGCACCAGTGGGTTGGTGGTGGCCACAGCTGCAGCAACCCAGAGCACGGCCAGCGCACCCAGGCCAAAGGCAATGTGAAAAGCGTGTTTCTTCATGGGCTTGATGTGTTGTTGGGGGTGAGGGCATCGATGAGGCCCTGCACGGGTTGCAGTCGAATGTCCAGTTCATGCAGCAAGGCGGCTTGCATGGCCTGGCACATGGCGGGCAGCCAGGTGTCGGTGTTGGGCTGCTCGCTGTCGTTTTCGTGGGCTTCCTCGCTGGCTTTGATGTGTTTTTTAAGCTGCTGGTTAAAGCGCATTTCAAAGTGCGAGCTCAGCTTGGTCAACAAGCGGCTTTCCCGCGTTTGCAAAATGGTGTCCATGGCCGCGTCCAGCAAACCCAGTTGCTGCCAGCGTGGTTCGCCTTGGGCCAGCATGCCGCGCAGTTGGGTGCGCAAATGGGCAATCACGGTTTCCATTTGACGCTGGTGCGAGCCCAGATAGCGGCGGTAGGGCTCGAAGGCGGTTTTGGGGTCAATGGGTTCGAGCAACTGCGTATCGGGTGGGGCAATGCGCGCCAGCCTGGGTGCAGGAGAAATGCCTTTGGTGATGCTGCGCTCCAGCGCCAGGCGTACTTCGTCAAAGCGCTTGTGCAACACCTGCGCATTGATGCGAATGCGGGCAGCCGGGGCGATGTGTTGAGCACTCAACTCCGTGTGGTCGAGCAAGCCTTGCAAGGCAATGGCATGCCGAAAATCCAGCCAGTCGCTCAGTTGTTGACCGACCTCGACCGGTTCGCTTGTGTCCACCACAAAGCCCTGCTGGCCTAAAAAGTGCAGCAGTCGGGCATCGTGAAGGGTGGCGCGTGAGGCGACTCGCGTCATGGATCTGGCAAGAGCAGGGGGTGGATACATCACAGGCACTGCGCTAGGGCAGGCTGGGCAAGACCCCCTCATTTTACCCGTGAGGTGCTGCTCACTTGGATGCTTTGGTACGCGTTTGCTGGGCTTTGGCCAGCGTTTTGCTGCCCTGGTCGCACCAGGCGGAAACCGCACATTGCGCGCACTGCGGGCTGCGGGCCTTGCAGACATAGCGGCCCAGCAAAATGAGCCAGTGGTGGGCGTGCACCCGGTAGGCTTCGGGAATGCGTTTGAGCAGCTTGAGTTCCACCGCCAACGGGGTCTTGCCAGGCGCCAGCCCAGTGCGGTTGCTGACGCGGAAAATGTGCGTGTCCACCGCCATGGTAGGTTCGCCAAAGGCCACATTCAGCACCACGTTGGCCGTTTTGCGGCCCACGCCAGGCAGGGTTTCCAGCGCTTCGCGGGTGCGGGGCACCTCGCCACCGTACTGATCGACCAGAATGCGGCACGTTTGCATCAGGTGTTTGGCCTTGCTGCGGTACAAGCCAATGGTCTGAATGTAGCTCTCCAGCCCCGCTTGACCCAGGTCCAAAATCTGCTGGGGCGTGTTGGCCACCGGGAACAGCTTGCGGGTGGCCTTGTTGACGCCCACGTCGGTCGCCTGCGCCGAGAGCAAAACGGCACTCAGCAACTCGAACACGCTCGTATACTCCAATTCGGTTTTGGGCTCGGGATTGGCTGCCTGCAAGGTGGCAAAGAACGGCTCGATGAATTCTTTCTTCATGTTCAGATTGTCAACCATGGCCATCCCTTTTGCTTCACGCCTCAACAACGTCGAAACCTCAGCCATCCGCGAACTGTTCAAGCTCCTGGGCAAGCCCGGCATCATCAGTTTTGCAGGCGGCTTTCCGGACAGCGCCATGTTTGACGTGGACGGCATCCGCGAGGCCAGCATCGCCGCCCTGGCGCAAGACCCAGGCGCTGCCCTGCAGTACGGCGCGACTGAAGGCTTTGGTCCGCTGCGCGAGCAGCTGGCGCACTTCATGGGCCAAAAGGGTGCCCAGGATGTGAGCCCTGAACAACTGATCGTGACCACCGGCAGCCAGCAGGCGCTGGACCTGCTGGGCAAGACCCTGATCAGCCCTGGCGACAAAGTCATTGTGGAGGGCCCGACTTTTCTGGCCACTATTCAGTGTTTTCGTCTGTATGGCGCTGAGCTCATCAGTGCGCCCATCGACGGCAACGGCGTACAAACCGACAAGCTGGAACAACTGATTGCCGAGCACAAACCCAAGTTCGTCTATCTGATCCCGACCTTTGGCAACCCCAGCGGCGCTATGCTGAGCGCCGAGCGCCGCAAGCGCGTGCTGGAACTGGCCGTCCAATACAACACGATCATTGTGGAAGACGACCCCTATGGCGACCTGTACTTTGGCGAGGCACCGCCGCCCAGCTTGTTGGCCATGAGCCCGCAGGTGCCCGGTAGCAGGGACTTGCTGGTGCATTGCGGTTCGCTGTCCAAAGTGCTGTCGCCGGGTCTGCGCGTGGGCTGGATGATCGCGCCTGCCGAGTTGCTGGCCAAGGCCACCATGTGCAAACAGTTCAGTGACGCGCACACCAGCACCTTTGCGCAAGCCACAGCGGCGCAGTACCTGAAAGCGGGCCGCATGCCCGCCACCTTGGACAAGGTGCGCAGCGTGTATGCCAAGCGAGCCCAAACCATGGGCGACGCGCTGCGCAGCGAGTTTGGCGATGCGGTGAGCTTTGTGCAGCCGCAGGGCGGCTTGTTTGTCTGGGCGCGTCTGACGGGCGCGGGCGGCAAAGTGGTAGATGGCAACGACTACGCCAAACGCGCCATTGAGCAAGGTGTAGCGTTTGTGCCTGGCGCGCCGTTTTTCTGCGCCAACCCGGATAACGCCACCTTCCGCCTGAGCTTTGCCACCGTGGGCGAAGACAAGATTCTGGAAGGCGTCTCGCGCCTGGCCAAGGCGCTTTGACCATCTTGCATTGAACCCCGAAGACCTGCTCAAGCTCGTCAGCACGCCCATGCCTTTTGGCAAACACAAGGGCGTGTTGATGGCTGATTTACCCGGCAATTACCTGAACTGGTTTGCGCGTGAGGGCTTTCCAAAGGGCGAAATTGGACGCCTGCTGCAGTTGATGCAGGAGATCGACCATAACGGTCTGTCTGATTTGCTCAAACCCTTGCGCAGTGGGGTCAAGCGGGGATGAAGGGGTCAATCCGGTCGGTGATGATGCCGTCCACGCCCATGTTCACGAGTGTTTGTGCCAGTGACGCTTCGTTGACGGTGTAGCTCAGGCAGCGCATGCCCGCGTCGTGCACTTGCGCCACCGTGCTGGCGTTGCACAATGTCCACTTGAAAACGACGGCCGCACAGCCCAGGGGTTGGGCCTGTTCGAGCCAGCCCTCCCACCCGGTGTCCAGCAGCAAACCGCGAGGCAGTTCGGGGGCGGCCATGCGTGAAGCGACCAATGCGTCTATGCTGAAGGAGGTCAGCAGTGGTGGCGTAATGTACCCAGACCACAGTCGTGCTGCCTCACGAGCCACGACCTCACCTGTACGGCATTCCTCGCCAGGGGTGGGTTTGATCTCGATGTTCAGCAGATAGTCGTGTGCCTGACAAAAGTGGGCCACGTCTTCAAGCCGGGGCAGGGGTTCGCCTGCATAGTCGCTTGAATGCCAACCACCGGCATCCAGCTGCGCAAGCGCATGCCAGGTCTGTTCGCCAGCCACGCCGAAGCCGTTGGTGGTGCGCTCCAGTGTGGCATCGTGCAAAAGAAAAACTTGGCCGTCTGCGCTGAGTTTGGCATCGCATTCAAACATGCGGTAACCGTAAGCGGCGCCCAGTCTGAACGCGGCCAGCGTGTTCTCGGGGGCCCGTTGACCCGCCCCGCGGTGGGCGATCCATCGAGGGTAGGGCCAGGGTCTCATGAAGTCCAGGCACCGAACACACGCACCCACCACAGGCGCGCCCACAAGCCCAGTGTGGTGGTGTAGCCCATGCTGGCAGCCGCAATGCGGCCTTCGCTGTTGAGGATGATGGTGGCAGGCACGGCACGCACGCCCCAGGCACGAGCCAGTTGGCCATCGTCGTCGAGTGCGGCCAACCAGGGCAGAGCGTTTTGCGCCAAATGGTTTTGTACGGCAGGGGCGGTTCCGGATTGCATCGCCACCGTGACCATGGGCCAGCTGCCATGAAGGCGTTGCACATTGTCTTGCGAGGCTTTGCACACTGGGCACCAGGTGGCCCAGAAATGCACCGCTACCACCTGGCCGCGGTGCTGCGTGAGCCAGGCTTGCAAGGAAGTGTCCTTTGGGCCAAGGGCATTGAGCAACGGGGCGTCCAGCGCTGGGGGCATGCCTTTGGGCACATTGCGCGATTGCCAGGCGTTGATGGCCAGAGACAGGATCACCAGGATCGCCAAAGTCTTGAGGTGGCTGCGCCAGTCGCACAACCAGCGCCACAAGCCCCGCAACATGGCACTCAACATATCGTCTAAGGGTGAACGACTTCAATCAGGCGGTCCAGACCGCCCGCTTGAATGGCCACCATGGCCTGCTCGCGCACTTTGGGCTTGGCGTGGTAGGCCACGGACAAACCGGCAACACCCATCATCGGCAGGTCGTTGGCCCCGTCGCCCATGGCAATGCACTCGTGCGGCGCAATGCCCAGCAGGCTGGCGACTTCGAGGAGCGTGCGGCGCTTTTCCGCGCCGTCGCAAATCTCACCCCAGGCTTGCTGCACCAGGCCACCTGTGAGTTCGCCATTGACGATCTCGAGTTGGTTGGATCGGGCAAAGTCAATGCCCAGACGCGCCTTGACGCGGTCAGCAAAGAAGGTGAAACCACCCGAGACCAGCAGCACCTTCATGCCCGCTTGCTTGCACGCATTGATCAGCTCGGCCGCACCGGGGTTGATCTGCAGGCGCTCGTTATAGACGCGCTCCATGTCGGCCAGCGTGACGCCCTTGAGCAGAGCCAGACGGCGGCGCAGGCTGTCTTTAAAGTCGGTGATCTCGCCGCGCATGGCGGCTTCGGTGATGGCGGCCACTTCGGCCTTGCGGCCCACGGCGTCGGCAATTTCGTCCACGCATTCGATGTTGATCAGCGTCGAATCCATGTCGAACGCGATCAACTTGAATTGTGACAACGAGAGGGGGGCGGTAAAGCCTTGGATCACAAGGCCGGGGGCGAATTCGGTGGCGGTGGTCATGGGTGAATTATCCAGCTTCGGACAGGGGCTACCGTGAGCAGGGGCTCGCTCCTAGGCGGTCACGGGTTCGGTCTTGGGCGTTCCCAGGCTGCGCAGAATGTCGCGCACCATCTGGGCGCGCATCTTTGGGTCGGGCAGTTCGCGTTCGATGCGCAGCTTGTCGTTGCCCGCCAGCTTGATGTGTTTGTTCTTCTGGATCAAACCGATGATGGCCATGGGGTCGATGGGCGGGTTGGGCTTGAAGCTGATCTGGATCACGCCCGGCGCAGCATCGACCTTGACCACGCCGTAGGGCTGGCTGAGCACGCGCAGGCGGTGCACGTCGATGAGCGTCTGCGCCTGCGGCGGCAGCTTGCCAAAGCGGTCCACGATTTCTTCGAGGAGGGCGTCGAGCTGGTCGCCCGTTTTGGCGGTGGCCAGCTTCTTGTAAAACGACAGGCGCAGGTGCACGTCGCCGCAATAGTTGTCAGGCAGCAGGGCGGGGGCGTGCAGGTTGATGTCGGTGGTGACCGACATGGGGCTGAGCAGATCGGGCTCTTTGCCATTTTTCAGGCTGCGTACGGCCTCTGAGAGCATTTCATTGTAGAGCTGAAAGCCAATCTCCATCATGTTGCCGCTCTGGTTTTCGCCCAGCACTTCGCCAGCGCCGCGGATTTCCAGGTCGTGCATGGCCAGGTAAAAACCACTGCCCAGTTCTTCCATCTGTTGAATGGCGTCCAGCCGCTGCGCCGCCTGTTTGGTCAGGCCTTCGATTTCGGGTACCAACAGGTAGGCGTAGGCCTGGTGGTGACTGCGTCCAACGCGACCGCGCAATTGGTGCAGTTGTGCCAATCCGAATTTGTCGGCTCGCGCCATCACGATGGTATTGGCACTGGGCACATCAATACCGGTTTCGATGATGGTGGAGCACAGCAGAATGTTGAATCGCTGCGCCACAAAATCACGCATCACTTGTTCGAGTTGACGCTCCGGCATCTGGCCATGGGCAATGGCGATGCGTGCTTCTGGTAAGTAAGCTTCGAGTTGTTGGCGTCGGTTTTCGATGGTCTCAACTTCGTTGTGCAGGAAATAAACCTGCCCGCCGCGCTTGAGCTCGCGCATGACCGCTTCCCGGATCACGCCTTGCCCCTCGTTGCGCACGAAGGTCTTGATGGCCAGTCGGCGCTGTGGCGCGGTCGCAATCACGGACAGGTCACGAATGCCCTCGAGGGCCATGCCCATAGTGCGCGGTATCGGCGTCGCTGTTAGGGTCAACACATCGACCTCTGCTCTCAGCGCTTTCATGGCCTCTTTGTGCCGTACGCCGAACCGGTGCTCTTCATCAATGATCAGCAGGCCGAGGTTCTTGAATTTGATGGTGTCACTGAGGAGTTTGTGCGTACCCACCACGATATCAACCGTGCCATCAGCCAAGCCTTTGGCTGCGGTTGTGATCTCCTTCGTCGAGCGGAAACGCGACATCTCGGCAATCTTGATAGGCCATTGAGCGAACCGGTCGACCAAGGTTTGGTAGTGCTGCTCAGCCAATAGGGTTGTGGGTGCCAGCAAAGCGACTTGGCGACCACCTGTGACGGCTACAAATGCAGCGCGCAGCGCGACCTCCGTCTTGCCAAAACCGACGTCACCACAGACCAAGCGGTCCATCGGTCGGGGTGAGATCATGTCTTGAATCACAGCGTGAATCGCGGCGCGCTGATCGGGGGTTTCGTCGAAGCCAAAGTCATTCGCAAAGCGTTCGTAATCGGCAGGGCTGTATCGGAAAGCGTGTCCAGACCGCGCTTGGCGCCGCGCATAAATGTTCAGCA
>JALRIL010000152.1 GCA_023255445.1 Limnohabitans sp.
TGCCAAAACCCTTGACGGTCTTGATTAACAGCACTGTGGGTTGGCCTTTGGTGTTGACGGCCTGGTGGTAAGCGGCATACACCTTTTGCGGGTCATGGCCACCACGGCGCAGGTTCCAGATGTCGTCGTCGCTCATGTGGGCAACCATCTCCAGCACTTTGGGGTCGCGGCCGAAGAAATGCTTGCGCACGTAGGCGCCATCGTTGGCTTTGAAAGCCTGGTAGTCGCCGTCCAGCGTCTCCATCATGATCTTGCGCAGGGCACCGTCCTTGTCGCGGGCCAGCAGCGGGTCCCAGTTGGAGCCCCACAGGCACTTGATGACGTTCCAACCAGCACCACGGAACTCGCCTTCGAGTTCCTGGATGATCTTGCCGTTGCCGCGCACCGGGCCATCGAGTCGCTGCAGGTTGCAGTTGATCACGAAAATCAGGTTGTCCAGGCCTTCACGTGCGGCCAGGCCGATCGCACCCAGCGATTCGACTTCGTCCATCTCACCGTCACCGCAGAACACCCAGACCTTGCGGTTCTCGGTGTTGGCGATGCCACGGGCGTGCAGGTATTTCAGAAAGCGCGCCTGGTAAATGGCCATCAGCGGACCCAGGCCCATGGACACTGTAGGGAACTGCCAGAACTCCGGCATCAGCTTGGGGTGCGGGTAGCTCGACAGGCCTTTGCCGTCCACTTCCTGACGGAAATTGAGCAGCTGCTCTTCGGTCAGACGACCTTCCAGATAAGCGCGGGCGTACACGCCAGGCGACACGTGGCCCTGGATGTAGAGGCAGTCACCGCCATGGTTTTCGCTCTCAGCGTGCCAGAAATGGTTGAAACCAGCACCAAACATGTGGGCCAACGAAGCAAACGAGCCGATGTGGCCGCCCAGGTCTCCACCATCTTCGGGGTTATGGCGGTTGGCCTTGACCACCATGGCCATGGCGTTCCAGCGCATGTAGGCGCGCAGGCGCTCTTCAATTTCGATGTTGCCAGGACAACGCGCTTCCTGCTCGGGCTCCAGGGTGTTCACATAGCCGGTGTTGGCTGAAAACGGCATGTCGATGCTGTTTTCGCGGGCATGTTCCAGAAGTTGCTCCAGCAGGAAGTGAGCACGCTCGCCACCCTCCTTTTCGATCACGGCGGACAGAGCGTCCATCCATTCACGGGTTTCCTGACGGTCGAGATCGTGTCCCGGCTGGTTCGGATTGGCGGCTGACATAGGTGTCTCCTTGTTGGTGCCTGTTTATGAATTCGCGTAGTGTGTCACATTTTTGTGAATTTTCAAATAGCGCAGTTGCATTTCTTATTGTGAAATATATGCAGAAACACGGATGTTACTGATCCCCTGTTTACAGAGGTCGACACTCGCAAAAGCTCTAAACTCGCCGAATGTCATCAGCACATACAAAGATCACTGCCCTCCCCCCCACACCCTGGAGCTGGTGGAAGCGCTGGTGGAACCGCCAAACACCCATGGGGCAAGACAGATTTGCGAATCTGGCCCCTTTGGCAGCCGTCGCCTTGTTTCTCGCAGCCATCATGATTTCGTTCTGGTACCTGCGCAATGAGGAAATACGCAGGGAACAAGAAAGCATCAAACGCGATGTGGAGTTCTCACAGCAGCGCATTCGCCTGCGGATGCTGGAGCGACAAGAACAAATCATGCAGTTGTCGCGCGCCTTAGCGACAAAAGAGGTGCGCGAACAGCACTTTCTGCAAAAAACACAGCAACTCATCGAGCTTTATCCTGAGTTGCAATCGATGACCTGGATCGACGGGAACCGTCGCATCGTGGCCTCGCAAAGCGCTTTTTCCTTGATGCCCAGTACCAACTACACCCCAGGCACGACATTGAGCATCAGCGAGATTGACAACAACTTCAGCTTGGTCAAAGAGTTCCGCCAGCCCATCTACAGCATGGTGAGAACACGCCCCAACCTTCAAAACAACACGCCCACGCTGCAATTGCTCGCGCCCATCATTGACAAAGGCAACCGCTTTCAGGGCGTGATCTTGACCGAATATGCACTCGACGGGCTGCTGCGCTACAGCGTTCCAGCCGACATCCTGACGCAATACGCGGTATCACTCCTGGACGAGGGACGGCGGGTGCTGGCGGGACAAAGCATTCCACAACGCGAAGACCTGGCCGAACACCTGCCCTTTTTGCAACGCCGCGCCAACAGCCAAAGCGTTCCGGTGTCCCCTGTCGGAAACGGATTGATTTTGCAAATGCAGGCCTGGCGAACCTCGCAAAGTCTGATCGGCAGCGCCCTGTTCTGGTTGGTGGGCGCCCTGAGTGCAATGACGGCCTGGATGCTGATCGCCAACTGGCGGCACACGCGCCGGCGTTTGCAAGCCCAGAAGGCCTTGATGGCGGAAACCAATTTCCGCCGAGCCATGGAAAACTCCATGCTTACCGGTATGCGTGCCCTGGATTTGCATGGCCGCATCACCTATGTCAACCCTGCATTTTGTCAGATGACCGGCTGGACCGAGGCCGAACTGGTCAACGCTGTGGCCCCTTTCCCCTATTGGCCTGAGGAAGACATCGACCAACTGACCCGACGCCTCGAGGAAGAAATCAGCGGCAAACACACAGCAGGCGGCTTTCAGGTGCGGGTCAAGCGCAAGGATGGCAGCCGCTTTGATGCGCGCATGTATGTCTCGCCCTTGATTGACCCTTCCGGACGGCAAACCGGCTGGATGACGTCCATGACCGACATCACCGAGCCCAACCGCATTCGCGATCAGCTGGCGGGCTCCTACGAGCGCTTCACCATTGTGCTTGAAGCGCTGGATGCCTCGGTCTCGGTGGCCCCCCTGGGCAGCAAGGAATTGCTGTTTGCCAACAAACTCTACCGCCAGTGGTTTGGCTCGGACAGCACAGGCCATCTGCGCCTGGTGGCTCAGGCTGGCGCGTACGAGAACCTGGTCACCGCCGGGGACGACAGTGATGACATGGCGGGCTTGCCCTCCGACGCACTGACCTCGGCTCAATCGGGCAATGCCGAAATTCATGTGCCTGAGCTAGACAAGTGGCTGGAGGTGCGCTCGCGCTACATCAACTGGGCTGACGGTCGCCTGGCCCAGATGGTGATTGCCACGGACATCACGCCACGCCGACGCGCCGAGGAACTGGCCGCCCAGCAAGCGGACCGCGCGCAGACGGCCAGCCGATTGATCACCATGGGTGAAATGGCCTCGAGCGTGGCACACGAGCTCAACCAGCCCCTGGCCGCCATCAGCAACTATTGCAGCGGCATGATTTCGCGCATCAAAAAGCAGCAGATTGAAGAAAAGGACCTGCTCGGCGCACTTGAAAAAACCGCCCATCAGGCGCAAAGAGCTGGCCAGATCATTCACCGCATTCGCAGCTTTGTGAAACGCAGCGAGCCCAATCGGAGCATCTCGGACGTAGGTCATATCGTCAGCGAAGCGCTGGAACTGGCCGAGATCGAATTGCGCCGTCGAAATGTCCGTCTGTCGCACTACATCGCGGCGCGACTGCCCGCGCTCAATGTGGACCCGATCCTGATCGAGCAGGTGCTGATCAACCTGATGAAGAACTCGGCCGAAGCCATCGACAACGCTCAGCGGCCACCCGACAGACGCCATGTGGAGCTACGGGTAGTGCCCCGGCAAATTGAAGAGCAACCCGTCATCGAGTTCTCGGTCACAGACACTGGCAAGGGCCTGCCCCCCGAGGTGGTTGACAAGGTGTATGAGGCGTTTTTCTCGACCAAGGTCGAGGGCATGGGCATTGGCCTGAACCTGTGTCGATCGATCGTGGAATCGCACCAGGGGCGGATCGAAGCCCAGAACCTCTACAATGCTGGGGAAATCACGGGTTGCCGTTTCTCGTTTTGGTTGCCGGTTTCCGGCACGCACTGACAATAGAACATTGCAAAGGTCGAGTTGATGAGTCTGATTCCCAAAAAAGGTACGGTCTATGTGGTCGATGACGACGAGGCCGTACGCGATTCACTGCAATGGCTCCTGGAAGGTCAGGATTACCGGGTCCGCTGCTTTGAGTCTGCCGAGGTTTTCCTCAGCCGCTACGACCCCCGAGAAGTCGCCTGCCTGATTGCCGACATCCGCATGGGCGGCATGACCGGGCTGGAGTTGCAGGACAAACTGCTCGAGCGCAAGTCCCCGCTGCCGATCGTGTTCATCACCGGCCACGGTGATGTGCCCATGGCTGTGAACACCATGAAAAAAGGGGCTTTGGATTTCATTCAGAAGCCCTTCAACGAGCCCGAGCTGCTGGGCCTGGTCGAGCGCATGCTGGACCACGCCCGGGAGGCCTTCAGCGAACATCAACAGGCAGCCAGCCGTGACGCCTTGTTGTCCAAACTCACGGGGCGCGAGTCTCAGGTGCTCGAACGCATCGTCGCCGGTCGCCTCAATAAGCAGATTGCCGACGACCTGGGCATCAGCATCAAGACCGTGGAAGCGCACCGCGCCAACATCATGGAAAAGCTGGGCGCCAACACGGTGGCTGATCTGCTCAAGATCGCCCTCGGACAAAACGCACCCAAGGCCTGACCCCCTTCACCCTACTCAAAACGCCCGTTCCTGTCGGGCGTTTTGCATTTCAAGACCCTAAAACTTCTAAGAGCCCCTTATGACCGCCCAACTCATCGACGGCAACCAACTTTCCAAACAGTTGCGCACCGAGGTCGCTACTCGCGCCCAAAACCTCAAGGCCAAAGGCATCACCCCCGGTCTGGCCGTGGTGCTTGTGGGCGACAACCCAGCCAGCCAGGTCTATGTCCGCAACAAGGTCAAGGCCTGCGAGGACAGCGGCCTGCATTCGGTGCTGGAGAAATACGACGCCAACATGAGCGAAGCTGCCTTGTTGGCACGCGTTGAAGCCCTCAACAACGACCCCACCATCCACGGCATCCTGGTGCAGCTGCCGCTGCCCGAACACATCGATGCCCAGAAGGTGATCGAAGCCATCAGCCCGGCCAAGGACGTGGACGGTTTCCACATCGCCAGTGCGGGCGCCCTGATGACCGGCATGCCCGGCTTCTGGCCTTGCACACCCTATGGCTGCATGAAGATGCTCGAGAACATTGGCTACGACCTCAAGGGCAAGCACGCCGTGGTGATCGGCCGCAGCAATATTGTGGGCAAGCCCATGGCGCTGATGCTGCTGCAACAGGACGCCACCGTGACCATCTGCCACTCGCGCACAAAAGACCTCAAGGCCCAGACCCTGCAGGCCGATGTGATCGTGGCCGCGGTGGGCAAGCGCAATGTGCTCACGGCCGACATGGTCAAACCCGGTGCCGTGGTACTCGACGTGGGCATGAACCGCAACGATGAAGGCAAGCTGTGTGGCGACGTGGACTTTGACGGCGTCAAGGAAGTCGCGGGCTACATCACCCCGGTGCCCGGTGGCGTTGGCCCCATGACCATTACCATGCTCTTGGTCAACACCCTTGAAGCGGCTGAACGCGTCGCCAGATAAGTGCAATGAACAATCCCTTACTCGACACAGCTGGCCTGCCGCTGTTTGACCAAATCGCGCCCGACCATGTGGCGCCTGCGCTGGACGTGCTGCTGGCCGAGGCCGATGCGGCCTTGACCCGCGTCACCGCCGCCGACTTTCCGGCCAGCTGGACTGGCATCGCCCAAGTGCTGGACGTGGCGACCGAACGCCTGGGCCGCGCCTGGGGGGCTGTGAGCCACCTCAACAGCGTGGCCGACACGCCCGAGTTGCGCGCCGCCTACAACGCCGCCCTGCCCCGCGTGACCGAGTTTTGGACCCGCCTGGGTAGCAATGAAGAGCTCTATGCCAAATACAAGGCCATTGACCCGGCGAGTCTGAATGCCGAACAGCGCCAGGCCCACAGCAACGCCCTGCGCGGCTTTGTGCTGGGGGGTGCCGAGTTGCGGGGTGTGGCCAAGGCACGCTACGCGGCCATTCAGGAGCGCCAGGCTGAGGTTTCGCAAAAGTTCAGCGAAAACACACTGGATGCCACCGACAGTTGGACACTGGATGTCGACCCAGCCGAGCTGGCCGGGGTGCCGCAGGACGTGATTGACACCGCCTGCGCCTTGGCAGAGAAAAATGGCCAAGCAAACAAGGCCCGGCTCACGCTCAAGATGCCCTGCTACCTTCCGGTGATGCAGTTCGCCGACAGCAGCGCCCTGCGTGAGCAGCTGTACCGCGCCTACACCACCCGAGCCTCTGACCAGGCTGAGGGCGATGCCAAAAAATACGACAACACCGGCTTGATGGGCGAGATCCTGGCCCTGCGCCAGGAGGAAGCCAAGCTGCTGGGTTATGACAACTTCGCGCAGGTGTCCATCGTGCCCAAGATGGCCGAGTCACCCGAGAAAGTCATCGCCTTCTTGCGCGATCTGGCCGCCAAAGCCAAACCTTTTGCAGAAAAAGACCTGGCCGAGCTGCGCGCCTTTGCGCAGACCGAACTGGGCCAAAGCGGCGAGCTCAAGGCCTGGGACATCCCCTACTTGAGCGAAAAACTCAAGGAGGCCCGTTACCAGTTCAGCGAGCAAGAAGTCAAATCCTACTTCACCGCACCCAAGGTGCTTGCAGGTCTTTTCAAGATCATCGAAACCCTGTTCGAAGTCAGTATCCGCAAGGACACGGCGCCTGTCTGGCATCCTGCGGTCGAGTTCTACCGCATCGAGCGAGACGACCAACTGATCGGCCAGTTCTACCTGGACCCCCCTGCACGCGCCGGCAAACGCGGTGGGGCCTGGATGGACGACGTGATCGGCCGCTGGTTGCGTCCCGATACCGGCACGTTACAAACCCCAGTCGCGCACCTGGTATGCAACTTTGCTGAGGGCGTGGGCGACAAACCACCGCTGCTCACCCACGACGACGTGATCACCCTCTTTCACGAATTCGGCCATGGCTTGCACCACATGCTCACGCAGGTGAACGAACGCGATGTGTCGGGCATCAGCGGCGTCGAATGGGACGCGGTTGAGCTGCCCAGTCAGTTCATGGAAAACTTCTGCTGGGAGTGGTCTGTGCTTCAGCACATGACCGAGCACGTGGACACAGGCGAGCCCCTGCCGCGTGCGCTGTTCGACAAAATGCTGGCCGCCAAGAACTTCCAGAGCGGTCTGCAGACGCTACGTCAGATCGAGTTCGCCCTGTTCGACATGCGCCTGCACGCCGAGCACGACCCCGCGCTGGACTTCATGCCCCTGCTGCACGAGGTGCGAGCCGAAGTGGCCGTGCTGCAACCGCCCAGCTTCAACCGCATGGCCCACACCTTTGGTCACATCTTCTCGGGCGGCTACGCCGCGGGCTACTACAGCTACAAATGGGCCGAGGTGCTGAGCGCCGACGCCTACGCTGCCTTTGAAGAAAGTGCATCGACTGCTGGCCAGCCCAGCATCGAGACCGGGCGCCGTTACCGCAAGGAGATTTTGGAAGCCGGTGGCAGCCGCCCCGCGCTGGAATCCTTCAAGGCCTTCCGTGGCCGCGAGCCCAGCCTGGACGCCTTGCTGCGCCACCAAGGCATGGCCTAAACTGCATCACCTCTAACGGAGACCACCCCATGAAAATCGAAACCCTGGCCGTGCACGCTGGCCAATCGCCCGACCCCACCACCAAGGCCGTGGCCGCCCCCATCTACCAGACCGTCGCCTATGCGTTTGACAGCGCCCAGCACGGTGCCGACCTGTTTGACTTGAAAGTGCCGGGCAACATTTACACCCGCATCATGAACCCCACGCAGGATGTGCTGGAAAAGCGCGTCGCAGCCCTGGAAGGCGGCATTGCCGCGCTGGCCGTGGCCTCGGGCATGGCAGCCATCACCTACGCCATCCAGACCATTGCCGAGTCGGGCGACAACATCGTCTCGGCCAGCACGCTGTATGGCGGCACCTACAACCTGTTTGCCCACACACTGCCGCAAATGGGCATCCACGTGCGCTTTGCCGACCCACGCCAGCCCGACACCTTTGCCGCACACATTGACGAGCGTACCAAGGCGATCTTTTGCGAATCGGTGGGCAACCCGCTGGGCAATGTGACCGACTTTGCCAAGCTGGCCGAGGTTGCCCACGCCCACGGCATTCCGCTGATTGTGGACAACACCGTGCCCAGCCCCTACCTGTGCCGCCCCATCGAGCATGGCGCCGACATCGTGGTGCATTCCCTCACCAAATACCTGGGCGGTCACGGCAACAGCGTGGGCGGCGCGATTGTGGATTCAGGGAAGTTCCCCTGGGCCGACCACAAGGCACGCTTCAAGCGCTTGAACGAGCCCGACGTGTCCTACCACGGCGTGGTCTACACCGAGGCCCTGGGCCCGGCCGCCTACATTGGCCGCGCCCGCGTGGTCCCGCTGCGCAACATGGGCGCCGCCATCTCGCCGATGAATTCGTTCCTGATTTTGCAAGGCATCGAAACCCTGGCCCTGCGCATGGACCGCATCTGCGACAACGCCCTGGCCATCGCCAAGCACCTGAAAAACCACCCCAAGGTGGCCTGGGTCAACTATGCAGGCTTGCCCGACCATCCGGAACACGGCCTGGTGCAAAAGTACATGGGTGGCAAAGCCTCGGGCATCGTGTCTTTTGGCCTCAAGAGCCAGGACACCGACAAACGCGCCGCTGGCGCCCGCTTCCTGGACGCACTGGGCTTGTTCACCCGCTTGGTTAACATTGGCGACGCCAAGTCGCTGGCCACACACCCGGCCTCGACCACTCACCGCCAGCTCGACGCCGCCGAACTGGCCAAGGCCGGGGTGAGCGAAGACATGGTGCGCCTGTCGGTGGGCATTGAGCACATTGACGACCTGCTGGCCGATCTGGAGCAAGCGCTCGGCAAAGCCTGATGGGCTCCAGCCCGCAAGCAAGCCCCTTGTTCGCGCAAGGGGCTTTTTTTATTGGTAGTCATTGAATTGACACATATTTCCATGAAAATGGAAATATGGAAGAAAAAGACATTGTCAAAGCCTTGGCCGCTCTGGCCCAGGTGAACCGGTTGCAGGTGTTTCGCCATCTGGTTGTCGCGGGCAAACCCGGCGCCACGCCCGGCCAACTGGGCGAAGCGCTGAGCCTGCCCAACGCCACGCTGTCGTTTCACCTCAAGGAACTGCTCAATGCCGGGCTGGTCGACCAGGAACGCGCTGGGCGCAACCTGATCTACCGCGTGCAGATTGACCAGATGAACTGCCTGCTGACCTATCTGACCGAAAACTGTTGCCAGGGTCAGGAAGGCTGTCTTGAGTCCGCCTGTTGCACCACCTCCTGAAACGCTAACCCACCATGACTCATCCGAACGCTCCTTTGAACGTGCTGTTCTTGTGCACCCACAACTCAGCCCGCAGCATCCTGGCCGAAGCCCTGCTCAATCACCTTGGCCAAGGCCGCTTCAAAGCCTATTCGGCAGGCAGCAGCCCGCGTGAGAACCAACAGCCCCATCCCATAGGGTTGGAAACCCTGGCCCAAGCGGGTGTCAACACCGAGGGCTTGTACAGCAAAAGCTGGGATGTATTCAGTGGCACCGAAGCACCGCACATGGACCTGATCATCACCGTTTGCGACAACGCTGCCGGCGAGGTCTGCCCCATCTGGCCTGGTCACCCGGCCAAGGTGCACTGGGGCTACGCCGATCCTTCCGCGCAAGTCGGCGAAGTCGCACAACGCGAAGCTTTCCGCCAAACACTGCACCTGATACGCCAGCGGCTGGAGTTGTTCATCAACCTGCCCGAGGCAAGTTTGAGCAAACTGACCATTGAACACAGCGCACGCGAACTGGCCGGAGGAGGAGCATGAGCATTCAATGCGAAGTCACGGCCAAAGCCGTCGCCCATGCGCCCATGTCGGTGTTTGAACGCTATCTCACGGTGTGGGTGTTCTTGTGCATCGTGGTGGGCATTGCGCTGGGGCAATTGTGGCCAGGCGTATTTCAGGCCATTAGCGCGCTCGAAGTCGCGCAGGTCAACCTGCCTGTGGGCTTGCTGATCTGGGTCATGATCATTCCTATGCTGGTCAAGGTGGACTTTGGCGCCCTGCACCAGGTACGCCAACATGTACGCGGTATTGGCGTGACTCTGTTCGTCAACTGGTTGGTCAAACCGTTTTCCATGGCTTTTTTGGCCTGGCTGTTCATTCGGCACTGGTTCGCTCCGCTGCTGCCTGCCGACCAGATCGACAGCTACATCGCCGGGCTGATCCTGCTGGCCGCCGCGCCCTGCACCGCTATGGTGTTTGTGTGGAGCCGTCTGACCCACGGCGACCCGCTGTTCACCCTGTCACAGGTGGCGCTGAATGACGCCATCATGGTGTTTGCATTTGCGCCGTTGGTTGGATTGTTGCTGGGCATCTCGGCCATCGCCGTTCCTTGGGCCACCCTGGTGACCTCGGTGGTGCTGTACATCGTCATCCCGGTTTTGTTGGCACAGGGCTGGCGCAAAGCGCTGTTGGCCCAGGGTCAAGAGGCGTTTGAAGCAGCCATGGTCAAAATCGGCCCCTGGTCCATCACCGCCTTGCTGGCCACGCTGGTGCTCTTGTTTGCCTTTCAGGGCGAAGCCATTCTGGCGCAGCCTTTGGTCATTGCCCTGCTGGCCGTACCCATTCTCATTCAGGTGTTCTTCAACTCGGCGCTGGCCTACTGGCTCAACCGCAAACTGGGTGAGCACCATGCCGTCGCCTGCCCTTCAGCGCTGATTGGCGCGTCCAACTTCTTCGAGCTGGCCGTGGCCGCTGCCATCAGCCTGTTTGGTTTTGAGTCTGGCGCGGCCTTGGCGACAGTGGTGGGTGTACTGATTGAGGTGCCCGTCATGCTGCTGGTGGTCAAAGTGGTCAACCAAAGTAAACCCTGGTACGAACGACAAAAGCATTGAGGCCTCCCCCCACCATCACCTCAAGCGCAAGGTGGACTGGCTGCCTCAGCTGACCAGTTGATGTCTTGGCTGACTGGACGCGCGTCAGGGGGCCAATCCTCAAGAACCAGCCCGCCGAAAGTTGATGACGCGTGTCGCGATCATGGTTTCAGCCAGAAAACACACCAAAGCCAGCAAAAAGCAGGACACACCGCTGAGAAACAAGGCTGCAGAAACATGAACGCTTTCGATCTCGGTGGTTTCGCCCAGAAACAAGGCCATGATGGTCAGGCCGATCAGGATGGCGCAAAGGGTCAGCAGCGCAATGCAGGCGTTGACCATGCGCCCTCGAGTACGGAGATAACCCAACTCGATGAACTCGGCTGTCTGCGGATGATTCTGTGGATTGGCGTCGATGCGGGTCTCCAGCACACGGGCTCGGTCAATGATGCGGGCCAGACGCCCGGCGACACTCCCGATCATGGCCGCCACAGCGGTGAGCAAGAACACCGGTGCCACCGCAAGCTTGATGCCATTGGTGACGGTTTCCAGATCGGTCGCAAAAAACATGGCAGCTCCACAAGTAAAAAAGCACTTAGCGTTACCGCTAAGTGCTTGATTATCCTACCGAATTTGGTAGGCGCGATTGGACTCGAACCAACGACCCCCACCATGTCAAGGTGGTGCTCTAACCAGCTGAGCTACGCGCCTGTAAGACAGCTATTGTAGCAGCAAATTCAGCGTCTTCGAGCGTTCCGTACACCTTTGATGGTTTTCACGCTGCCCAGCACTTTAGCCAACTTGGCCGAATCGTTTAGCTCCACAGTGAATGTCATCCAGGCCATGCCTTTGACGCTTTGAGTCTGCACGCCAATGACGTTCATCTTCTCTTTGGCAAAGACTTCCGAAATGTCCCGCAGCAGCCCTTGGCGGTCAACGGCCTCCACCGCTACATCCACAGGGTAGAAAGCGTCGTCTGCGATGCGCTCGCCCCAGCGGACATCAATGACACGCTCGGGTGTGCGCGCAGCCAGCTCACGAAAGTTGCTGCAATCCTGGCGGTGGATGCTGACGCCTTTGCCGCGTGTGACAAAACCGCTGATCGCGTCTGGCGGTGCAGGCTTGCAGCAACGGGCCAATTGTGTGAGCAGCGAATCCACCCCCACCACCAGCACACCGGAACGGTTGTTGCGCGAGGCCGATGCCCCTTTGGCATTGGCACGGGCGGCAATGATGTCGTCTGCCTGCGGTGTGCTCGTGGGTGGGTTGAGCAGGGTTTCGATGTTGCGCAAGGAAAACTCGTCCTTGCCCACCACTTCAAACAAACCATCAGCTGACTTGAAACCCAGCTGGCTGGCCAGGTCTTCGAGTTTGAACGAGGTGCGCCCTTCCCTTTGCAACAGCTTCTCGACGGCCTCGCGGCCTTTTGCAATGTGTTCAGCACTGATCTGGGCGTTGAACCAGGAGCGCACCTTGGCCCGCGAGCGGTGGCTGACGATGTAGCCCAGCTCGGGATTGAGCCAGTCTCGGGAGGGCCCGCCTTCCTTGATGGCCGTGATTTCCACCGTTTGCCCATTGGCCAGTGGCGTGTTGAGCGGCACCATGGCCCCATCCACCTTGGCGCCACGGCAGCGGTGACCCAGGTTGGTGTGCAGCATGTAGGCAAAGTCCACCGGCGTGGCGCCTTGCGGAAGCTCGATGATGGCCGCGTCTGGTGTCAGCACATAGATGCGGTCATCGAACAAAGCCTTGTCGCTGACCGCCCCCGAAAGATCACGCTCCCAGGCCAAGAGCTGGCGAAGCACGGCAATCTTGGCGTCATAGGCACTGGTGGCGCTCACGCCTGCATAACCTTTGGTGCCTGCCTCTTTGTAGGCCCAATGGGCCGCCACGCCGTTTTCGGCATGCTCGTGCATGTCACGCGTACGAATCTGAATTTCAATCGGGCGTCCATCGGCATCGCGCACCACGGTGTGCAGGCTTTGGTAGCCGTTGGATTTGGGCTTGGCGATGTAGTCGTCAAACTCTTCGACGATGGGTGTGAAGTGCTCATGCACCCAGCTCAACACCTGGTAGCAATCGGGCACCTGCGGCACCACCACACGCAGGGCGCGCACGTCGAACACACGCTCAAAGGGCAAATCCTTGCCGCGCATCTTTTTGACTATGCTGTAGATGTGCTTGGGACGGCCCTGGACCTGTGCGGCAATGCCTTGCGCGGACAACTCGGATTGCAGGCGCTGGCTCAAGCTGGCCATATAGGCTTCACGCTCGGTACGTTTTTCGTCCAGGAGACGGGCAATGTCCTTGTAGGTCTCAGGCTCCAGAAAACGGAAGGACAAATCCTCCATTTCCCACTTGATTTGCCAGATGCCCAAGCGGTTGGCCAGCGGCGCAAACACCTGCAAGGATTCGCGCGCCAGCGCAGCAGGCACAGGCAGCTTGGTGGCCGCGTAGTGCCGCAAGGTTTGCAGGCGTGAAGCCAGGCGCAGCATGACCACGCGCAAGTCGCGACTGAAGGCCAGCAGCATCTTGCGCACATTTTCGGTTTGCAGCTTGGGGTTGTCAGAGAGCTGCGCCGTGGCCTCCGCCGTTCGAGACAGGCGCTGCAAATGCACCAGCTGATTGGTCTGAATGGCCAGTTGTGCCAGGTTCTCGCCAAAGGCTTTGCCAATGACTTCTTCGGGCTTGTTCAGGTGCGGACAGGCATAGACCAGATAAGCCGCCGCCTGCATTTCCTTGGAGCCCCCAATCAAAGCCAGGACGTGGGCCACAGCTTGCGCGTGTTCCCAAATGTTTTCCCCCGTATCGAGGGTTTCGCTTTCGATCAGGGGTTGTGCAAAGCGACTGGCGCGTTCCAGTAAATCGGCGGCCTCATGCGCTGCGGCCGTTGCACGCACCACCTGCGACAACGCAGTGCTGGCCGTTTCGGAGGGACTGACCATGCCTCAACCCAGCAAAAAGTCGGTCAGCACCCGAATGTGTTCCGGGTCCGTCAGGGTGGGAGCGTGCCCGATATGGGGCCATTGCACCAGCCGGGCTTTGGGGCCACGCTGTGTCATGGCCTGGGCAGTGTCAAGCGTGAGCAAGTCGGAGTCTTCACCACGGATCAAGAGCACCTGGGCGCGCATGTGCTCGTACAGCCCCCACATGATGGGCTCATTGGCCAAGGCTGATTCTTCGGTCAGCGCCTGCAGTGGCTGAGCAATGGCCGGGTCATAGTGCAGCGTGAGCCCCCCTTCAGGCGAAGGCCGCACCATGTGCGAACACAGCTCCAGCCAGATGTCAACGGGCACCGGTCCAAAACCAACAGACAGCAAACGCAGCACTTGCGCCACTTGGTGCAAGTCGGTGTAACTGCCGTACTGGCCGACATACTGCTGCATGCGCTGCAAGGAGGACCAGGTGATGGAGGGCCCGACATCGTTGAGAACACATCGACGCACCGCTGCAGGCATGGGCAATTGGGGTTGCCCCATCAGCACCAGGCCAATCAGTCCTCCCATGCTGGTGCCTACCCAGTCCAAGGTCTCCATAGGGTGCGCCGCATGCAAGGCCGTCAGCAACACCAGCATGTCTGACGCATATTGAGGCACCTGATAGAGCGCGGGGTTACTCAACCATTCACTTTTGCCACGTCCGGCCACATCGGGGCAAATCACCTGCACCTGACCCTGACCAGCGTGCACCAAGGCAGCCGCAAGGCGGTCAAAATCCCGCCCTTGCCGTGTCAGTCCATGCACAGCCATCACCACATGAGGCGCATGCGCAGCGCCCCAGCGCCAGTAGGCCATACGGTGCGAGCCGCCCTCGTGGGGGCAGGAAACAAACTGAAGCTGGGGTGTGAGCGGTTCGATAGTGGTCATAACAAAGCGAAACACTGTGTGCGTGGCCGTCAGGGCCGCATCCGTCACAGCTGTGATAATGATCTGTCTTGACCCCATCCTAAATCATTCGCGCAGGAGAAATCATGCTCAAAGGAAAAACTGCACTCGTCACCGGCTCTACCAGTGGCATTGGTCTGGGCATTGCCAAGGCCTTGGCTGCGCAAGGCGCCAACATTGTGCTCAACGGTTTTGGCGATGTTGAAAGCCCCAAGGCCGAGATCGCAGCCTTTGGCGTCAAGGTGGCCTACCACGGCGCAGACATGAGCAAAGTGGCTGAAATCGAAGCCATGATGAAGTTCGCAGCGGACAGCTTTGGCCGCGTGGACATTCTGGTCAACAATGCCGGCATTCAGCACGTGAGCAAGATCGAGGACTTCCCGGTCGAGCGCTGGGACGCCATCATTGCCATCAACCTCTCCAGTGCATTTCACGCCACACGCCTGGCGCTGCCGGCCATGAAAGCCAGCAACTGGGGTCGCATCATCAACGTCGCCTCGGTACATGGCCTGGTAGCCTCGGCTGAAAAATCGGCTTATGTGGCGGCCAAACATGGCGTGGTGGGCCTGACCAAAGTCACGGCCCTGGAAAATGCCACCACGGGCGTGACGTGCAACGCCATTTGCCCTGGCTGGGTGCTGACCCCCCTCGTGCAAAAACAGGTCGATGCCAAGGCCGCGGCGCTGGGTCTGTCCAACGAGGACGCGAAAAAGCTGCTGCTAGGCGAGAAGGAGCCCTCCATGCAGTTCACCACCCCCGACGAGCTGGGCGCCTTGGCCGTGTTCTTCTGCTCGCCGGCGGCAGACAACGTGCGCGGCGTGGCCTGGAACATGGACGGCGGTTGGACCGCACAATAAAAAAAACAGTCAGGGAGCCTGCATGGTTACGGAAGGAAAACGCCTCGACAAGATTGTCATCGTCGATGACGATGCCCGCATTCGCGATCTGCTGCGCCGCTTTCTGGCTCAAGAAGGTTTCGACGTGCTGCTGGCCGAAGACGCTCGGGCCTTGCAGCGCATCACCCAACGCGAAACGGTCGATCTTCTGGTCCTGGACGTGATGCTGCCCGGCGAAGATGGCTTGAGCATTTGTCGCCGCTTGCGCCAGGCTGGCGACAAAACGCCCATCATCATGCTGACCGCCAAGGGCGAAGATGTGGATCGGATTCTGGGCCTGGAAATTGGCGCGGATGACTACCTGGGCAAGCCTTTCAACCCGCGCGAACTGCTGGCCCGTATCCATGCAGTTCTGCGCCGCCGACCCGTGATTGAAGCCCCTGGTGCCCCCACGGCCGAGCAGGAGGTGGTCAAGTTTGGGGACTTCACCTTTGACCTGGCTGCCCGGCAACTGTCGCGCAATGGCCAGGAAATTCCTTTGACCACGGGCGAATTTGCCATGCTCAAGGCCCTCGTGCGACATCCGCGCCAGTCATTGACCCGCGACAAACTGGCCCAGCTGTCCCGGGGCAGGGACTTTGAACCGTTTGATCGCAGCCTGGACGTTCAAATTTCCCGCCTGCGCAAGCTCATTGAGGCCGACCCGGCCAACCCGCGCATCATCCAGACCGTGTGGGGGGTGGGCTATGTGTTTGTGCCCGAATAAGGCAAACGCCCGCCCATGACCCTTGGCGCCGCACGTCACACCCCAGGTCCCCGCCTTCATCTGGGCTTGTTCTGGCGCACCTTCATTCTTCTGTCCGTGCTGGTGTCTGGCAGTACGTTGGCCTGGATGCAGACTTTTCGCACCCAGGAGTTTGAGCCCAGCATCACCCGTAATGCGCAGCAAATTGCCTCGGTCGTGAACCTCACACGCACTGCGCTCAGGCACTCGGACGCCATTGCCCGCGTAGCCCTGCTCAAATCGTTGGCCGACGAGGAAGATGTGGTCATCACCACCCGCGAACCCGGAGACAAATATGTGCCCTTTGGTGACACCGCCATCGAGTCGCGTCTGTCCCAGATCCTTATGGCCCGTCTGGGCAAGGCCACAGTGCTGGCCTCCGAAGTCAATGGCGACCCCGGAATCTGGGTAGGCTTCAAGGTTGAACGCGACAGCTACTGGCTGCAAATGGATCCCGAACGCTTGAAGCCCATGGGCGGAAAATCCTGGTTGCAATGGATGATCCTGACCGGCTTTTTCTCACTGCTTGGCTCTGCCGTCATTGCTGGCCTGATCAACCGCCCCCTCAAGCGCCTGTCACAGGCCTTTACCCGCATGCGCGATGGCGACATGCAAGGCCCTGAGCTTGATGAACAGGTCCGGGTTGACGAAATTCGAGAGGTCAACCTGGGCTTTAACAGCATGGTCCGAAAACTCCAGCAGGCCGAGCAGGAACGCACCCTGATGCTGGCCGGCATCTCGCACGACTTACGCACTCCCCTGGCCCGCTTGCGCCTGGAAACTGAACTCAGCGTCGCAGACACCGAAGCCCGCGAGTTGATGTCGGCGGACATTGCCCAGATGGACCAGATCATCAGCAAGTTCATGGATTACGCACGGCCTGATCAAACGCCAACGCAGGCAGTGGTGCTGGCCGGCTTGGTCAGCCGTAGCATTGCACCCTTCAAAAGCAACAAGAACATGCGCATCACGCTCAGTGTGCCCGAAGACCTGGTGGTGTTGGCCGATGAAATCGAGCTGTCCCGTGTCTTTGACAACTTGCTGGAAAACGCCCGACGCTACGGCCAAAGCCCACATGACGGTATCACCCGGCTGCACATTTCAGCGCAGGCACTGGACCCTCAAGTGGTCCGCATCACCCTGACCGATCAGGGCGCTGGCGTCAGCCCAGACGCCTTGGCGCAGCTCACGCAACCGTTTTTCAGGGCCGACAGCGCCCGCACCTCTGCATTGGGCTCAGGTCTGGGCCTGTCGATTGTGGAGCGATCCTTGCAACGCATGGGTGGGCGTTTGGTGTTTTCATCGCCCGAGGCCGGAGGTCTGCAGGTCAGCCTTGAATTGCCGCTTGCGACCGATCAAGCCATCGCCTGAACCAGCAGCGCCACGGCGCGCGCCTCCATGCTTTTGCCTTCGCCCACCGGACCCAGTTTTTCGGCTGTTTTGGCTTTGACGTTGACCTGGTCGTCGCGTACCCCCAGGGCTTTTGCGACGCCAGCACGGATCGCTGGCATATGTGGCGCCAGCTTGGGCGCCTGGGCGACGATGGTGCTGTCCACGTTCACCAGCTCCCAGCCTTGAGCGCGTACACGGCGCATGGCTTCAGCCAGTAACACAGACGAATCGGCCCCCTTGAACTGGGCATCGGTGTCCGGAAAGTGGCGACCAATATCGCCCAGCCCCGCAGCGCCCAACACTGCATCGGTGATGGCGTGCAACAAGACATCGGCATCCGAGTGCCCCAACAAACCCAAATGGTGTGGAATGTGAACGCCCCCCAAAATCAGTTGGCGTTCAGGAACCAGGGCATGCACATCCCAACCTTCACCGATACGAATAGTCATGGTCATGTCCTGCTTTGAAGAAGCGCCTCGGCCAAAGCGAAGTCGGCCGGGTAAGTGACTTTGAGGTTTTGCACAGAGCCCTCAACCAGCCGAGGCCGAAGCCCCATACGCTCCATGGCGCTGGCTTCATCAGTGATGCCAGCAAAATCTGTGTTGGCGACAGCGGCCAGCGCATCGTGCAAGGCTTGAAGACGAAACATTTGTGGCGTTTGTGCCAACCATTTGTGTTCGCGCGAAACAGTTTCCTGCACACGGCCAGCGGCCTCGGTTTTCAAGGTGTCGGGCAAGGGCAAGGCCAGCAGCCCCCCCACGGCGTCATCACGGCAAGTGTCGATCAGACGCATCACCGCTTCAGACTGCACCAGGCAACGCGCCGCATCGTGCACCAATACCCAGTCTTGCGGGTCCAGTCCGGCAGCCAGCATGGCCTGCAGGCCATTGAACACGCTTTGTGCCCGGCTGCTTCCCCCACAAGCCACACGCTTGAAATGCGCAGGCCAGCCTAGCTGCGGCCAGGCAAAGGCATCGCCCCGCGAGACAACCACCCAGCCACTGGCCAACACAGGCACAGCCGCCAAAGCCTGTACGGTGTGCATGACCATGGGCTGCCCAGCCACGCGCTGGTACTGCTTGGGCTGAGGCGTGCCCGCGCGGCTGCCGATACCGGCACAGGGAATCAAAACATGAAACGAAGTCATTGCTGTCTATTGTAGAAGCGGCTTTTACAATAGTGCTTTCACCCCCCTCCATTCTTGGCGGGGGGTTTTGTGCTTTCGGAACTGCCCTGCGCGACATGAAACTGCCTGTCCTCCACACCGGTAAACGCTTCACCCTCCCCCGCCCCATCGGCTCTGCTGACGCTGTGCTGCTGGCGCAACTGGCCGAACGCGAAAAGACTGTGGGTAAGCTCACCGCCATCGTCACCGCCGACGCCCTTGATGCGCAGCGGCTGATGGATGAAATGTTGTTTTTCGCCCCCGGCCTGCGCTGTGTGATGTTCCCGGACTGGGAAACCCTGCCGTACGACACCTTCTCGCCCCACCAGGACCTGATTTCCGAACGGCTAGCCACACTGTGGCGCATCCGCCAGCGCAACCACCCCGAAGCGGCCGACGTGGTGTTGGTGCCGGCCACCACGGCCCTGTACCGGCTGGCGCCGCCCTCTTTTCTGGCGGGCTACACCTTCGAATTCAAGGTCAAGCAAAAGCTCGACGAAGCCCAGCTCAAAAGCCAGCTCACGCTGGCGGGCTACAACCATGTCAGTCAGGTGGTCAGTCCCGGCGAATACGCGGTGCGCGGCGGCCTAATTGACCTGTTCCCAATGGGCTCACTGGTGCCCTACAGGGTGGACCTGTTCGACGACGAGATCGACAGCATTCGCACCTTCGACCCCGACAGCCAACGCAGCCTCTACCCGGTACCCGAAGTGCGGCTGCTGCCCGGGCGCGAATTTCCGATGGACGAGGCGGCCCGCGCGCGCTTTCGCAGCCGCTGGCGCGAGCTGCTCGAAGGCGACCCGACCAAGAGCCGCATCTACAAGGACATGGGCAACGGCGTGGCCACCGCCGGCATCGAGTACTACCTGCCGCTGTTCTTTGAAGAAACGGCCACTGTCTTTGATTACCTGGACGTAGCGGGTCACACCGCCACGCTGGTGCTGCACGGCGACCTGGAACCAGCTTTCCAGCACTTCTGGCAAGACACCAAAGAGCGCCACCGCCTGGTGCACGGCGACCCCGAGCGCCCGGTGCTGCCGCCCGAAGCGCTGTTTTTAAGCGCGGAGCAGTTCTACACACACGCCAATGCGCATGCCCAGCTCGCGCTGCGTCCCGGCACGCATGATGTGCAGGACAACGCCCTCGCCCAGAGCCTGCCCGAACTCACCGTGGTGCGCGGCGCCGATGACCCGCTTTCGCGCCTGCATGCGCACCTCAAGTCCAGTCCGCACCGATTACTGATCCTGGCCGAAAGCGATGGTCGCCGCGAAAGCCTGCTGGACTTTGTGCGCTCCAGCGGCCTGACGCCCCCCGTCTTCGACAGCCTGCAGGAGTTCCTCGCCAGCGACGAGAAAGTCGGCATGGCCACCGCTTCGCTCGCCAGCGGCTTCCACTGGTTCGAGCACGGCATCGACCTCGTCACCGAAACCGAACTCTTTGCCGCCGGGGCCGTCACCCGCCGCCGCAAAAAGCAGGAACAGGTCAGCGACGTCGAAGCCCTCATCAAGGATTTGAGTGAGCTGAACGTGGGCGACCCGGTGGTGCACAGCGCGCACGGCATTGGCCGCTACCGCGGTCTGGTCCACATGGACATGGGGCAGAAAAACCCCGACGGCACGCCCGCACTGCAAGAGTTTTTGCACCTGGAATACGCTGGCGACGCCACACTGTACGTGCCCGTGAGCCAGTTGCAGCTGATCGGTCGTTACACGGGCGTGAGCGCCGACGAAGCACCTTTGCACAAGCTGGGCTCAGGCCAGTGGGAAAAGGCCAGGCGCAAGGCGGCCGAGCAAGTGCGTGACGCCGCCGCCGAGCTGCTCAACATCTACGCCCGACGCGCCGCCCGTGAAGGCCATGCCTTCCGCTACAGCCCGCAGGACTACGAAACCTTTGCCAACGACTTCGGCTTTGAAGAGACTGCCGATCAAAAAGCCGCCATCCACTGCGTGATCCAAGACATGATCAGCCCGCGCCCGATGGATCGCTTGGTCTGTGGCGATGTGGGCTTTGGCAAGACCGAGGTCGCGCTGCGCGCCGCTTTTGTGGCGGTGACGGGCGGCAAACAGGTGGCCCTGCTGGCCCCCACCACGCTGCTGGCCGAGCAGCATTACCAGACGCTCAAAGACCGCTTTGCCAAATGGCCCGTCAAGGTGGCCGAGGTCTCGCGCTTCCGTTCGGGCAAGGAGGTCACGGCGGCCATGAAAGGCATCGAAGACGGCACGGTGGACATTGTGGTCGGCACGCACAAGCTGCTGAGCGAAAAAACCCACTTCAAAAACCTGGGCCTGCTCATCATCGACGAGGAACACCGCTTTGGCGTGCGCCACAAAGAAGCCATG
>JALRIL010000097.1 GCA_023255445.1 Limnohabitans sp.
ACCGCACCGTCATTGAGGCTGATGTGCATGTGGGTAGCAACTGTGTGTTGGTAGCACCCGTCACCCTTGGCGCAGGCGGCACCGTGGGCGGCGGCTCCACCATCACCAAAAGCACCGAACCCGGCGCCCTCAGTGTGGCCCGCGGCAAGCAACTGAGCATTGCCAACTGGCAGCGGCCACACAAGAAAAAATAAGGCTTAACCGTTGGTCACGCCGCTGGCCACATGGCCGGCGGGGACATGTTGGGCCGCGGACTCGATGTGGCCGGTCTGGTCGTCAAAGAAAAAGTCGGGTTCAAATTCGCGCAGAAACTCGCCTTTGGGCAAGCCGCCCAGGAACATGGCCTCGTCGACCTCGATGTTCCAGTTCATCAGTGTGCGAATGGCGCGCTCGTGCGCCGGAGCGCTGCGGGCGGTGACCAACGCAGTGCGAATGCGCATGTCCGAAGTGCCCGCTTGCTGCAAGCGGTGCAGCGCCTCCAGCAAAGGCTTGAACGGCCCGGCCGACAAGGGCAGGGCGGCCTTGTCGCGCTCATGCGCCTGAAAAGCACTCAAGCCCTGGGCCTGGAACACGCGCTCGGCTTCGTCCGAAAACAGCACTGCATCGCCGTCAAACGCAATGCGCACCTCGTGTGGGTGCGCCTCAGACGCCCGGGCCGAATGCGGGTACACCTGCGCTGCAGGAACGCCCGCGTCCAGCGCCGCGCGTACATCGGCCAGGTTGGCCGACAAAAACAAATTGGCATTCAAAGGCCGCAAATACCGCCACGGCGACTGCCCGCGCGTAAAGCTGCCGCGCTGAATCGGCAAGCCATAGTGCTGCGCCGAGCGAAACACCCGCATGCCCGACACCGGGTCGTTGCGCGACAAAATCACCACCTCCACGCGCTGTGCCTGCGAGGTGTTGAACGCCAGCAGCTTGCGTACCAGCGAAAACGCCACGCCCGGCTTGGCCGGGGCCTCCAGCCGCTGCAGCTGCAAGTCCATGTAGGCGCGGTCATCGCCTTGCTCGAACACATGGTTTTCTTCTTCAAAGTCAAACAGCGCGCGTGACGAAATCGCCACCACCAGTTGTCCATCCAAAGAAGCGGCCATGGTTACTTATCCCCGCAAAAAGAGGCGGTACACCGGGTTGTTCGTCTCCTCGACATGCGGGTAACCCAGCGTGTCCAGAAACTTGGCAAACGCCTTGTCGTCCTTGGCCGGCACCTGAATGCCCACCAGAATGCGTCCGTAGTCAGCGCCCTGGTTGCGGTAGTGGAACAGGCTGATGTTCCAGCCCGGTCGCATCAGGCTTAGGAACTTGAGCAGCGCACCCGGCCGCTCCGGGAAGGTAAAGCGCAGCAAACGCTCGTCTTGCGACAGCGGCGAATGCCCGCCCACCATGTGCCGAATGTGCTCTTGCGCCAGGTCGTCGTGCGTCAGGTCCAGGGCCTCAAAACCATGCTTGCCAAAGTTGGCCGCGATCTTGCCGCTCTCGCCCTTGCCGTGCGCCGTCAGGCCCAGAAACACATGCGCCTTGGTCGCATCGCTCATGCGGTAATTGAACTCGGTCACATTGCGCGGGCCGCCCGGCAAGCTGCCAATCGTCTCCAGAAACCGCTTAAAGCTGCCACGCTCTTCCGGAATCGTCACCGCAAACAGCGCTTCGCGCTCCTCGCCCACCTCGGCGCGCTCGGCCACAAAACGCAGGCGGTCAAAGTTCATGTTCGCGCCACACAAAATGGCCGCGAACGTCTGCCCCTTGGTCTTGTGCGTGGCCACATACTGCTTGATGGCCGCCACCGCCAGTGCACCCGCCGGCTCCACAATCGAGCGCGTGTCCACAAAAATATCCTTGATGGCTGCGCACACCGAATCGGTGTCCACCGTCATGTACTCGTCCACCAAACCCCGTGCCACGCGGAAGGTTTCCTCGCCCACCAGCTTGACCGCCGTGCCGTCCGAAAACAAGCCCACATCGGGCAAGGTCACGCGCTTTTTGGCGGCCACAGACTGGATCATCGCGTCCGAGTCGTTCATCTGCACACCAATCACCTTCACCTCGGGGCGCACGGCCTTGATGTAGTTCGCCACCCCCGAAATCAGGCCGCCGCCGCCAATGGCCACAAACACCGCATCCAGCGGGCCTTGATGCTGGCGCAGCATTTCCATGGCAATCGTGCCCTGGCCGGCAATCACCTCCGGGTCGTCAAACGGGTGCACAAACGTCAGGCCCTGCTTTTTCTCGAGCGTCACCGCGTGGTTGTAGGCGTCCGAATAACTCTCGCCGTGCAACACCACCTCGCCGCCCAGCGCCTTGACGGCATCAATCTTCACCTGAGGCGTGGTCGTCGGCATCACAATCACCGCCCGGGTGCCCAGCTTGCTCGCGCCCAGCGCCACACCCTGCGCGTGGTTGCCCGCCGATGCGCAAATCACGCCCTTCTTCAATTGCGCCGGTGTCAAATGCGCCATCTTGTTGTAGGCCCCGCGCAGCTTGAAGCTGAACACCGGCTGCTGATCCTCGCGCTTGAGCAACACCTGGTTATGCAGCCGGCGGCTCAGGTTTTTGGCCAACTCCAGCGGCGACTCCTGCGCCACGTCGTACACGCGGGCATTCAGAATTTTTTTCAGGTAATCGGCAGGTTTGAGGTGTTTCGCAGTCATGCCCTGATCATAAACGGGCAAAAAAATGCCCCGAGCCTTGCGGGTCGGGGCAGAATCCACCTTTTCGGAGGGTGGAGGAGACAAACATGACGTGCTAAAAAAGCACGCATGTTCGCATTGTAACGGGTTTACCCTTGGTTGCCCAAGCGGAAGTGTAAAAAATCTGTAAATACAATTCGCCGCCAACACCTGCAAACACCCTCCAACACCCACCCACCACAAGGAACCTCACCATGGAATGCACCGTCAGCTGGACCGGCGCCGCCGGCACCCAATCAGGCATGGGCTTTATTGCCGAAACAGGCAGCGGCCATGTGCTGGCCATGGACGGCGCCCCCGACGCCGTCAAGCCCGAAAACGGCGGCAAAAACCTCGCCCCCCGTCCCATGGAAACCGTGCTCGCCGGCACTGGCGGCTGCACCGCCTACGACGTGGTGCTCATCCTCAAACGCGGCCGCCATGACGTGCGTGGCTGCAGCGTCAAACTCAGCAGCGAACGCGCCGAGACCGAGCCCAAAGTCTTCACCAAAATCCATATGCACTTCACCGTCACCGGCAAAGGCATCCCGGCCAGCGCGGTCGAACGCGCCATCGCCATGAGCCACGAAAAATACTGCTCCGCCAGCATCATGCTCGGCAAAACCGCGGACATCACCAACAGTTTCGAGTTGCTCGAAGCGTAAAATCAACCGGTT
>JALRIL010000179.1 GCA_023255445.1 Limnohabitans sp.
GCCAGCAAGGTGGCTGCGCCCACACTTATACGTACGCGCCATGGGTTGGTGGTTGCGCCGGGCGCCGTGGACGAACGCGAGGGCCGTCTGTCGGCCAGCTGCACCAGCAAACTGGCGATCAACGCCAGAAACAGGGTGGTACGCAGCGTCTCGGGGCTGGGTTGCCCGGTTTGCAGCCAGGCCATCGCACCCAGCAAGACGGCGGCGGCCAACAACCCGCGCAGCACCCCATGCACGATGACGGCCGAGCCCAAGGCCGTCTGTCGGGCCTGACGCGGGGGCTGCGCCATCAAGTCGTTATCGGCCATTTCGGCTTCAAAATAGACCGAACAGGCAGGATCGATCAGCAGTTCCAGCAACACGATTTGCGCAGGCAGCAGCAAGATCGGCCAGTGCATGGCCACCGGTGCAAAGGCCAGCAAGATCACCGGCACATGGACGGCAAACACAAATGCCATCGCACGCCGTAAATTGCGATCAATCAGCCGGCCCTGCGCAATGCCGGCAATGATGTTGGCAAAGCTGTCGTCAAGCAGCACCACATCTGCCGCTTCGCGGGCCACATCGGTGCCGCGTTGGCCCATGGCGATGCCCACATCGGCTGCACGCAGCGCGGGGGCATCGTTGACGCCATCACCCGTCATGCCCACCACTTCCCCCTGGCTTTGCAACAACCGAACCAGCCGAAGTTTGTGCTGGGGTTTGACGCGGGCGCAGATGTGGGTGTCCTGCAGGCGTTGCGCCAGTTCTTCATCGGGCATGTGCTCGATCTGCTCGCCCGTCAGCACCTTCAGCGTGTCGGGCAAGCCCACGCGTTGCGCAATAGCCTGGGCTGTGGCGGGGTGGTCACCGGTCATCATGACGACCCGAATACCTGCACGTGCGCATTGCGCCATGGCAGCAGCGGCGTCCTCGCGCGGGGGGTCGATGAAGCCGACCAGACCCAGAAACTCGAATTCGAAATCATGCTGATGTGCTGGCCACTGAGGGCCGGCCCAGCGGCCCCGCGCCGTGCCCAGGACACGCAAGCCGCGTTCAGCCATGGCATTGACCTGATGGCGAATCTTGTCGCACGTGGCTTCGTCCAGATGGCACAAGTCGGCAATCGCTTCCGGGGCACCCTTGGCGGCCAGTAATTTCATGTCGGGTTGGCCGCTGGCAAAGGCTTGCGTCATGGCCAGAATCTCGGCTGAGAGCTCATAGGTGCGCTCGGGTTCCCAGTCGGGGTGGGCGTGCTCGGTGTGTACGAGATGTGTCTGACAAAACGCCGCGATCGCTTTTTCCATCGGATCAAAGGGGTCGGCGGGTGTGGCCAGTGCCGTGAATTCAGCCAGTGTGTGCAAGGCTTCGGGCAAGGGGCCCTGGTCACTGCGGAAATGGGTTTCCAAGGTGGCCAGTTCGCTGACATGCATCTGGTTGTGGGTCAGGGTGCCGGTCTTGTCCACCGCCAGTACGGTGATTGCGCCCAGTGTCTCGATGGCGTTGAGCTGGCGCGTCAAAATCGCGCGTCGGGACAAGCGCCAGGCCCCCAAGGCCAGGAAGACGGTGAGCACCACCGGGATTTCTTCAGGAAGAATGGCCATGGCCAGACTGATCCCCAGCAAGAGGCTTTCCAGCAGGGGGCGCTGGTCCCATAGCCAGGCCACCAGCACCATCAGGGCCGAGAGCATCATGCCGGCCACGGCGAGACGACGGATCAAGTGGCGCGATGCCTTTTGCAGCGGGGTGGGCGTATCGGCAATGCTCAGCAGCGATTGACCGATCTTGCCCATGCTGCTGCGTTGACCGGTGGCCGTCACGCGTGCCCAGGCCGTCCCTTGTGTAACCAACGTCCCCGCACATAACAAGGGTTGTGCAGCCGTTCGGGCCTGGGGCTCGGATTCACCGGTCAGCAGGGATTCGTCCACGCGCAAGAGACCCTCCAGCACCATGGCGTCGGCCGGTATGCGTTCGCCTTCACGCAGGGCAATGAGGTCGTCCACCACCAGCTGCTCGGCAGGCAGCGATTGGACCTGACCGTCGCGCATGACCATGGCTTTGGGCGCGGACAGGTCGCGCAAAGCCTGCAGGGCCTTTTGCGCTCTTAACTCCTGACTCAAGGTCAGGGCGATCACGGCGATCACAGCGGTCAGCAGCATCAGGGCCTCAATGCGATCGCCCAGCGCCAGGTAAACACCACCGGCCGCCAGCAGCAACAGCACCATGGGCTCACGCACCACGGTCCAGACGACCTGGCTCACGGGCTGGACCGGAGTGTGGGCCAGTGTGTTGGGGCCTTGAGCATGCAGCCGCTGTGTCGCCGTGGCTGAAGACAGGCCCGAGAGGGTGTGCGGGTCCATGGGTTCAATGTAGCACTGCACAGGCGTGTGCAGAAAGCGCCTTCAGAGAGACAAGAAGCCATGCCTTGACAAATGCATTTGATCAAATATAATTGGCGCGTGCTCTTTTAAAAACCAGGGCATGCGCAACAGGCCACCGAAAACCGGTCGCCCGGGTCCCTGGAAGGATTCGTACAAATTCAATCCCATCTGTCATCTAGGCTGCTGCCCTTGTGTATGCGGCGGTGGATGGGTGTTCACCCGAAAAACCAAGGAGAAATGCATGAAGCGAATCGCAATCCCCATGACATTGGCCGCTGCAGCCACCCTGATCGCTGGCTGTGGCAAGGTGGAAGACAAAGCAGGCGTCGTCTCGAAAGAGGCAGCGCCCACCGTGGCGGCGTCCGCTTGCGGCAAAGTCAAGATCGCCAACATGAACTGGCAGTCTGCAGAGGTGTTGGCCCATGTGGACGAAATCATCCTGGCCAAGGGCTATGGCTGCGAGGTAGAACTCGTGCCCGGCGACACCATGC